>VGXH01000443.1 GCA_016873405.1 bacterium | reverse complement strand
CCTTGCCGGCGAAGAATTCCGCGCGATCCAGCGTGCCGACGCCATGCGGATTGCCGCCGCCGCAGCCGACGGCCGCGCCGAGCGCCAGCCAGGCCGCCGGCGCCAGCCACCGCCGTGCGTTTCGTGTCGGCCGCCCGTCGTGTTGCCAGCTGCGCACCTCAGTCTCCCGTGTTGGCGAAGTAGACGGCGACCAGCCCGGCCAGCGTGCCCAACACCGCGAACTGCTCGAGGCGCCGCTGCCAGCCGCCGGCCCCGACCGCCGCGCTGGTGAAGGGGTACGTCGTGTCGTCCACCAGCGCGAACTCCCCGTCGGGCACCCGATCGTTGAACCGCCGTTCGAGGCGTCGTTCCAGCAGCAGACGGCCGCTGGCGTTCTCGACCAGCCGGGCGGTCGCGCTCACCGTCAGGTCGCGACCCACCCAGCGCCGCCACAAGCCGAGCGTCCGGCCCACCTCGGGGTAGCTGAGCGTGATCGGGCCGGGCAGGAACTCCGCGGTGACGTCCGTTCGCCCCCGCAGGCTGTCGGCCTGGCCGGTGTAGAGATCGTACCCGCGGTCGGTCAGGACCCGCACCGTCACCAGGCGGAGCAGCTGTCCCGGCAGATCCGTGGCCGCCGGCGCGCCCGGCAGCAAGACCCGAGCGGGCGGCGACGGCAGCGACGCGGTCGCTTCGGCCACGATTTCGCCCAGCAGGGCCTCGACCAGCCAGAGGTTCGTGCGCAACGAGTCGGCCGCGGTCGCCCCGCCGAGTCCCAGCGGGCCGTCTGCGGGGAAGGTGACCGTCGCCATCGCGCGGGGGACCGCGCCCCCCAACGTCAGCACAAGGCACCAGATCGCCAGCTTGCGCCTGTCCACGGCTCCCCTTCACGGCGGACTCCGGCCTGTCCGCGACTCGGCTTCAGGCGGTCCGGCCCCAGACATCGTAGGGCGTGACCGCGGCGAAGCGCGCCTTCACCACGTCCCCGGCGGCGGCTCCGGGCGCCGCCAGGAGCACCCCGCCGTCCAGATCGTATCCGAAATGATAGCTCCGTCCCAGCGCCAGCGAAACCGGCGATCCCACAACCCCGTCGAAAGCTTCGCGTTCCCGCCGCCCCAGCCACGTGCCCGCCGCAAGGCCGGCGACCAGTTCCGACACCCCGGTCTCGTCGCGGGCGTCCACGTCGATGATCTCGTCGATCACCACGTCGAACTCGCGGCCGAGGCGCTCCTCCTGCCGCTCCAGAGAGAGCTGCGCCTGCAGGTCGGTCACCAGCGCCTCGCGGTCCAGGACCACCTCCGGCGGCACCTGGTCCGCCATGGCGGCGGCCGGCGTGCCCGCCTCCGGCGAGAAGTGGTGCGTGCCCACGTGGTCGAAGCGCACCTCGGCCAGGAAGTCGGCCAGCAGCTCGACGTCCTCGTCCTCCTCGCCCGGGAAGCCGAGCAGGACCGTCGTCCGCAGCACCAGGTCCTCCCGCCCCTCGCGCAGGCGCCGGAAGAACGCCGGCGAGGACTTCTCGCCCCCGGGTCGCTTCATCGCCTTCAGCAGGCGGGGCGAGGCGTGCTGCACGGGCAGGTCGAAGTACGGCGCCACGCGCGGCAGGTCCAGGAGGCGCCGCAGATCGTCGGCCGTCACGAGGCCGGAATACAGGTAGAGCAGGCGGATCCAGCGCAGTTCCTCGATGCCCGACAGCGCGGTGACGAGCTGTTGAAGCGTCTCGCCCGTCTCGCGCCCGTAGTCGGTCGTGTTCTGCGACACGATCTGGATCTCGCGCACGCCCCGCTCCGCGAGCGCGCGCGTCTCGCGCACGATCTCGGTCACCGGGCGGCTTCGCTGCGGTCCGCGGATCAGCGGGATGCGGCAGAACGTGCAGTGGCAGTTGCAGCCCTCGCCGATCTTCACGAACGCGACGTGCGGCGGCGTCAGCAGCGGCCGCTCGACGAGGCCCCCGTACGGCGCGGCCTCGGGCGCGGTGATCAGCGGCGCGGCGGGGGCCGCCAGCGGGAACGCCGCCGTCAGCGCGCGCGCCGCGGGGGGCTCCTGTCCCAAACAGGCGGCCACCAGGGCCGCGAACTGGCCCACGCCGGCGACCACGTCCACGCCGGGAAAGCGGCCGCGAATCGCATCGCCGTGCTCCTGCGACCAGCAGCCGCACACGGCCAGCAGCCGCCCTTCCTTCGCCTCGCACATCTCGCGCAGCGCGCGCTCGCTGTCGGCGCGCGCCGCGTCGATGAACCCGCACGTGTTCAGCACCCAGATGTCGGCCTCTTCGGGGTCGCTCGCCGTCCGCGCGCCCGCGCGCGCGAAGTGGCCGAGCAGCGCCTCGGAGTCGACGAGGTTCTTGTCGCAGCCGAGGGTGGCGCACCAGACCCGCTTCATCAGGCCCGTCCCTCCTCGGCCATCGGCAGGTCCTCCGGCTTGATCAGGACGTCGCGCGCCTTGCTGCCCGTGAAGGGGCCGACCACCCCGGCTTCCTCGAGCATGTCCATCAGCCGACCCGCCCGCGTGTAGCCGATGCGCAGCCGCCGCTGCAGCAGCGACGTCGAGCCGCTCTGGTGCAGGACGACGATGCGGCGCGCGTCCTCGAACAGGTCGTCCTCGCCCGTGTATTCGCCGTCGCCGCCGGCGTCCTCGACGAGGCTGATCTCCTCGGTGGTGCCGGCGATCA
>VGXH01000442.1 GCA_016873405.1 bacterium | reverse complement strand
GGTGTCGGCGCCGGGCGCGCCTCCGTCCGGCGCGTCGCTCGCCCGGGCGCCGGCCGTCGCCGCGGAGGCCAGCAGAACGCAGACCGCGACGCAGCGGCTCGCGCAGATCGGCGGCAGGCAGGGGGAGTTGGCGCGCGCGCGCGGGCGCCGAAGGCGCCCGAGGCGCCTGAGCCCTCGGACCGACATGGCCGTACCTCACCCGCGAAGGTCACGGACAGGGCTCGCGATCGGTCTCCTGGCTCGCGGGTCGTCCTACTTCCCGCGCCTTCCCGGGGCGCCGCCCTCGCGGGGCTGCCTTCCCAGTGGCGTGTTGCGGGTTTCGTCGCCGCTTACAGTGGCGGGGCCGCGCCGGATTCGCACCGGACTTCCGCTGATCGTCGAGGGGCAGTGGTGTTCTCAAGCGGCGACCGGACCTGAGGCGCGATCGCCGCCGGCACGATAGCATGCCCGGGCCGGGAAGATCAAGGACCGGCCGTTCAGGCGGCCGTTCACCCGCCCGCTCGCCCGCGAACCGGGCGGGAGCCCCGTCTCAGAAGAGCCCGCCGGTCACCGCCACCAGCTCGGGCCCGCCCCCGTCCAGCGACCACGCCAGGTCCAGGCGCGCCGTCTCCACGTTGGCCGAGCGCACCGGCCCGAAGCGCAGGCCCAGGCCCGCCTCGCGCCGCAGGTCGCGCGCCGAGCGGGCTTCGTCGGCCCACCAGGCCGAGCCGACGCCGCCGAACGCGGCCAGGCCGAGCCGGAACACGCCCAGCGGCTCCAGCCCGGTGGCGCGGCCAAGCTCGAGGTTGGCGCGCACGAGGCGATCGCCGGCCATGCCGTCGACCGGCACGGTGCGCAGGCCGCGCTCGGAGCCGAGCAGGAACGGCCGCGCGCCGCTCAGGCGCTCGCCCGCGGCGACCTCGCCGAACAGCCGCGCCAGCCACGGCGCGTTGTCCGCTCCGTGGCGCGCCAGCCAGCCGGCGACCAGGTCCCAACGATGGCTGCGCGCGGCATCCGAGCCGAGATCGGCCTCGGCCGTGCCCACCAGCAGCGCATAGCCCGGCCCCAGCGGCAGCCACCGCTGCGCCGTGGTCTCCAGGCGCCAGCGCTGACGGCCGTCGCCGGTGGTCGAGCCGGCCAGGCCGCCGGCCGGCCCCAGGCGCACCTCCAGGTCCCAGCCCAGTTCGATGTCCTCCAGCCCGCCGTACCGCAGCAGGAAGCGCTCGGTCGTCCAGCGCCGGCTGACCGTGCGCAACCACAGGTGCGGGTACACGGTGGTGCCCTGTTCGCGGCGGTAGGGCGTGCCTTCGGCAGCCAGGAAATCCAGGTCGACCGCGCGCCCGTCGCTCAGCTCGCGCGCTCGTTCGTCGGGATGGAAGCGCCGCTCGTGCACGCGCGCGCCGACGCCCAGGCGCCAGATGCGGCCCTCGCCCTCGCCCTTCAGCCGGCGCTGAAGGCCGAGTTGCCAGCCGACGTCCTCGTAGGGGATCTCCGCGTAGAGGCTGGCCGCGCGCGCCGGGTCGACGCCGGCCGGCCCCGCGTTGCTCAGGTAGAAGCGCTGGCGCCAGCTGCTGTGCCACGCGCGGACCTCGAAGCCGGCGGCATCGTCCAGCGCGTAGAACGGGCGGGACAGGTCCAGCTTGCGCGTGTGACCCTCGGTGCGCTTCGCGTAGTCGAGGCCCAGCGTCAGTCCCGAGCCGGCCAGTCGTCGCTGCCGGAACCAGAGGTTCCAGAAGTCGCTGGCCAGGTCGCGGCCCAGCCCCGCGCCCGCCGTCACGCCGTAGCCGAGGAAGTTGCGGTCGGCGAGCTGGGCGGTCCAGCGCGAGGCGCCGCCGGCGTCCAGCGAGTAGGTGATGTCCGTCTCCAGCGTCCACGATTCGCGCGTCCGCACCAGCACGTCGACGCGGCCGTCGGCGCTCGTGTCCGCGGGCGCGACCGTGGCCTCGGCCAGGAACCCGAGGGCGCGCAGGTTGCGCTCGGTCTCGGCCAGCAGGTCCGGGCGCCAGGGGTCGCCCTCGCGGAAGAGGAACTCGCGCCGCAGCACGTGCGGGCGCGTCTCGAGGTGCAGACGGTTGGACAGGCGCTTGAGGAAGCCGACCACGCCGGCGGCCGAGTCCACCTCGGCGCGCGTGAAGATGTCCTCGCGGTCCAGGGTCACGGCGCCCACGCGCAGGGACGGGGACGAGGCGGGCTCGGCGGCGAGGCTTCCGGCGGCGCTCAGCGCCCACAAGACGCCGACGATCCAGGTTGTCATGACGGAACGGACAATGTGTTTGTCATGTATGCCAAAATGGCGCCACTTCTCTGCCATGGCCCCGCGGCGGCGCGGTCCAGATTGGAATCTGCCCGCGGCGCGCTGCGAATTTATTTTATTGTTAAACAACGAGTTAGATCTTTCTCGCTGGCGGGCGACGGGATTGGGGCACACCGGTTGTATGGGGCTGGGCGCACGAGCGAAGCCGCCGGCGCGAACGCCGGCACCGGAAAAATAGCACAGCCCAACCGGGAGGAAAACCATGAACACCCTGCTGCCCGTGACACGCATGCTGGACGCCCTGGCCGCCAACTTCGATGCCCGCGCCTGTGATCATGGCCATCCGGACGCGAGCAATCCGGCCGAGACCGGCGTCTGGCTGACGCCGCGCGCCGACATCCTCGAGGGCGAG
>VGXH01000441.1 GCA_016873405.1 bacterium | reverse complement strand
AAAATCCGGTCTCCGCGAGGGAGGCGTACCCGATGCGGTACGTTGACCTCGCGGAGACCGGATTTCGCCTTCGCAGAAGGGCAATTGACCAGCCGCAGCCGGACCTTCGTGAATAGTCTGGGCTAGGTGCGCCGGGCGACGGCGTGCCGGTCGCGAACTCACGGGGAGACCGCCCCCGCGGGCAGCCGCTTCAGGTGATCACGCAGGTGTAGACGCAAACGAAGTGCACGATCGCCGCGGCCAGGACCAGGCCGTGCCAGATCGCGTGGTTCCAGGCCAGCCGGTGCGCGGCGTAGAACCCGGCGCCGCCGCTGTAGACGAGCCCGCCGACCAGCAAGAGCAGCGGCCCGGGGGCGGGCAGGTGGCGCACCAGGGGCACGGCCGCGATCACGGCCAGCCAGCCGAGCGCCAGGTACAGCGCCAGCGACAGCCGGCGCAGGCACCGGCGCCGCACGAGCACCTCGAAGACGATGCCGCCGGCGGCCAGACCCCAGACGATGCCCAGCAGCGACCAGCCCCAGGGCCCGCGCAGCGTCACCAGTGCGAACGGCGTGTAGGTCCCGGCGATCAGGAGGTAGATCGCCGCGTGGTCGAGCGCCTGGAACACGCGCTTGGCGCGGCCGGGCCGCAGCGCATGGTAGAGGGTGGAGGCGCCGAACAGGAGGATGAGGCTGGCGCCGTAGATCGCGCCGGCCACCACGCGCCAGGGATCGTGCGCCTGGGCGCCGCGCCAGACGAGAAGCGCCAGCGCGACCACCCCCAGCACCGCGCCCGCGCCATGCATGATCGCGTGCGCGATCTCCTGCCCGAGGGGGTAGTCGGTGCGTCGGCCGTCGGGCGCGATGTGGGTGACGCTCATGGCGGGTTCCGCGGTTGGTTCGGCGAATGGGCGTCCGCGGCGCGCGCCGCCCCGACGGCAAGCTAGGTCCTGCGAGCGCGCCGGTCAAACCGCGCGCTCAGCGCTCGCGGGCCAGAACCAGCAGCGTGATGTCGTCGCCGGCCGCGGCCAGCCCGGCCGGCGCGTGCGCGGCGCCCAGCAGGCGGTCGGCCGGGGACTCCCGGTCCGGCCCGCTGAGGTGGGCGCCGACGGCCTCGAGCACCGCGTCGATGACCGCCTGCGGTCCGCCGGCCGCCGCCGCGCGGACGACCGCCTCGAGGCCCGCCTCGGCGAACTCGTTGCCCTGGGGATCGGTCGCCTCGGTGACGCCGTCGGTGTAGGCCACCACCAGGTCGCCGGGCGCGAGCGGGACGCGGGACACCGGGTAGGTCATCTCCGGGATCATCCCCAGGGGGGTGCCCGCCGGCTTGAGCCAGTGCACGGTGCCGTCCGTCCTCAGCAGCAGCGGCGGGTTGTGGCCGGCGCTCGCGTAGCGCAGGCCGGAGGCGTCGGGCTCCAGTGCGGCCAGGAAGATCGTGGCGAACCGCTCGGGGTCGGTGCTCTCGAACAGCGCGTCGTTGGCGGCCTCCAGCAGCAGCCCGGGATCGTCCGTCACACGGGCCAGCGCGCGCAGGCTGGCCTGCAGCGTGCCGGTGAGCAGGGCCGCCGGCATGCCCTTGCCCGAGACGTCCGCGATGCTCAGGGCCACGTGCCCGCCGCTCAGCCGCAGGCAGTCGTAAGTGTCGCCGCTCACCTGCAGGCAGGAGACGTTGGTGGCGGCCAGCCGGAAGCCCGGCAGTTGCGGCAGTTCGCGCGGCAGCAGGCGCTGCTGGATCTCGCGCGCGGCCGACAACTGCTGCTCGAGGTCCTCGCGCGCCAGGGTCTCGTCCAGTCCCGCCAGCCCGAGGCGGGCCACCTCTTCCTGGGAGCGGGCGAGAGTGGCGGCGAACTGGTCGGCGGGCACGTCCAGGCCGATCAGGCGCGAGATCTCCTGGACCTCGCGGTCGACCTTGTCGGCAAGGGCCTGCATCGCCGGCTCCGGCAGGCCCAGACGCGAGGCGAGATCCTCCGGACGCCACGGCTCGTCGCCATCCCCGTTGTCGCCGAACCCGATCGCGCGGACGGTGAGCACGGCCTCGCGGAGCAGCCCGATCATCCTGTCGGTCTCGGCCGGCACCTCACCGGCGTCGTAGGTCTCGGGCAGGTATTCGACCGTGTCCGCGTACAGCGTCGGCAGGTGCCACTCCCGCAGCAGGCGGCCGCCGACCTCGCCATGGTGGAAGTCGAAGACCCGCAGTTCCGCCTCGGCCAGGGGGACGCGCTTCAACTGCGCCAGTTCCGCCGCGCGCGCCATCTCCGGGCTGGCGCGCTGAGCCATCGCCGCCAATCCGATGGCATGCAGGATGCCGGCCATCCAGGCGTCCTCGTCCGCCTGCCAGCCGCGCAGCCACGCCAGACCCTGCGCACAGCTGGCCGTGGCCAGATTGAACGTCCAGAACGCGTTCGTGTCCAGCCAGCCGCGGTCGTCGCCGCTCGGCACCATGTCGTGGATGCCCATCAGCAGCGCCACGTTGCGCACCCGGCGCAGCCCCAGGCGCACCAGCGCGGTCCGGAGATCCCGCGTCTCGCGCCCGCGCGCGACGGCCGCTGCGTTGGCCAGAGCCAGGAAGCGCAGGGACATGGCGTTGTCGCTCATGATCACACGCGTCAGCGCGCTGACGTCGCATTGCGGATCCGACGCCAGGCTGACGACCTGCGCTGCGACGGAGGGCAGGCTTTT
>VGXH01000440.1 GCA_016873405.1 bacterium | reverse complement strand
GTTGGCCGGGACGGCGCCCGCGTCGCTGCGCGGCGCCAAGGTCGTGACCGTGCGGCTGGACGATCAGGGCCGCAAGATCCTGGCAGCGGCCGAGGGGGTGAGGGACTGATGGCCGTCTACGACCTGCTCGTCGCGTTCCAGGACACCACGTTCTACTGGGCGCTGCTGGTCTATTTCGCCTGGTACCCGCTGACGACCAGCGCCATGTGGATCTTCACCTCGGCCGTCTTCCATCGCCGGCGCGAGGGGGGCGACGCCGCGCGGCACGAGGCGTTCTACGACTGGCCGCAGACGCCCCCGGTGTCCTTTGTCATCCCCGCCTTCAACGAGGAGCGGAACCTCGCCCGCACGTTGACGGGCGTGTTGGCCGTCGATTACCCGGACTTCGAGGTCGTCGTGATCGACGACCGCTCCACCGACGGGACGCTCGCGGTGATCGAGCCGTTCCTGGCCGACCCGCGCCTGCGCCTGATCCGCAAGGAGATCAACGAGGGCAAGGCGATGGCCCTCAACGACGCCATCCCCCTGTGCCGGGGCGAACTGCTCCTGGTGCAGGACGCCGACGCCGTGCCCGCGCCGGACATCCTGCGCCGGCTGGTGCCGCACTTCCGCTTCCCGCGCTGCGCGGCGGTGACCGGCAATCCGCGCGTGGTCAACCGCGACAGTTTCCTGGCCAAGCTGCAGTCCATCGAGTTCGCTTCCATCATCTCGATGATGCGGCGCGCCCAGCGCGTCTGGGGCCGCATCATGACGATGAGCGGCGTGGTCGGCATCTTCCGGCGGCAGGCGCTGCTGGACGTCGGGCTCTACAGCCCCGAGATGGCCACCGAGGACATCGACCTGACGTGGCGGCTGCAGTTGCGCCACTGGGACGTGCGCTACGAGTCGCGCGCCGTGATGTGGATGCGCGTGCCGCAGTCGCTGTCCGGCCTGGTCCGCCAGCGCCGGCGCTGGGCGCTGGGTCTCAGCCAGGTGATCGCCCGTCACGGTCGCGACCTGCTGCGCTGGAAGCACCGCCGCTTCTGGCCCGTGTTGCTCGAATCGAGCCTCTCGGTGGTCTGGGCCTATACCTATGTGGTGCTGACCCTGATCTGGCTGGCCAGCTACTTCGTCGGCTATCCGCCGGTGGGCGTCTCGCCCATCCCCAACTTCTGGGGCATGCTGGTGGCCACGGTCTGCCTGTTGCAACTCGCCACGGGCGTCATCCTGGACAACACCTACGACCGCCGGTTGAAGAGGTACTTCCACGTGGCGGTCTTCTACCCGCTCGTCTACTGGATCCTGATGGCCGTGATCACCGTCATCACCGCGCCGCGGGGGCTGAACGTCAACCGCCAGAAGCGCCGCGTGACGCTCTGGAAACCCGTGCGGGAGTAGCCATGCGCCCGATCTGCTCCGCCACCAACCGCCGTGGCCCGCGCCGACTCGCGGCGCGCCTGATCCTGGCCGCGGCCATGCTCAGGCCCGGGACGTCCGCCGCCACGGACCCCGACCCCGCGCCGGATCCCGCCGCGCTGCGCGAGCGGGCCTTCGCCACCCTCTGGCGCGAGGACGCTGCGGCGGCGATCAAGCTCTTCCGCGCCTACCTCGAGACGCCCGGCGCGGAGGCCGACCACGAGGCGCAACGCGGCCTCGCGCTGGCCTGCAGCTGGGACGGCCGCCAGGAAGAGGCGATCGCCGCCTACCGCCGCCGACTGGAAAGCGATCCGTCCGATGGCGAGGCCCGCGTCGGTCTGGGACGCTCGCTGCTGTGGGCGAACCGGCTGCGCCAGGGGCGCGCCGTCCTGCGCGAGGCCGAGGCCGGCGAGGCCGTGACAGCGCGCGCGGCCGGCGACCTGATGCTGACCGCCCTCGACGAATACACGCCGCCGCTGGTCGTCACGCTGGGCGCGACCTGGGACTCGGACGACCTGGACATGGCCCGGCTGGCCGCCACGGGCACGTTCACCGTCGCCGGCGGCCGCCTGCTGCAGATCATGCCGGCGCGCACCTGGTATCGGCAGCCGGGCCAGCCGGACGCCACCGGCCTGCGGCTGGGCGCGGGACTGGTCACCGGCCTGGGCCATCGCTGGGCGCTGCACGCCTACGGCTGGCTGGACCGCCTGCGCAGTCAGGGCGAGCTGCCGGCGACGGCAGCCAAGCTGGACTGGGACACCGCCGGCGGCGACGCCTGGCTGACCTGGCTGCCGGCCGCGCGCTGGCGACTGGACCTGGGCGCGGGCTCGCAGGCGGTCGAGACGTATGCGGCGCTCGCCGCCCGGCTCGAGCGACGGCAGGCCAGCCTGTCGGTCGAGCACCGCCTGACGGGCGCCTGGTCGGCGAGCCTCGGGGGCATCGCCGGCGACTACACCGACGGCAACCGGAGCGACCGCCTGACGGCGCGGCTCGGCTGGCGCCGCGAAGGCCGCGTGCTCTGGCAGGCGGGTCCCGTGCTGAACCACCTGGATTTCCGCGCGCCCTATCCCGGCGGCTACTGGGCGCCGGACCGGATGCGCAGCGCGGCCCTGGAGGCCTCCGCTCGCGGCAAGGGCCGGGTCGTCGCCTGGCGCCTGACCGGCTCGCTGGGACGCGAGAAGGAGGACGGCGCGGACGCCATCACCGTCGGCGGCGTCAGCGCGCGCGTCGGCTGGCGCTTTTCGCCGGACTGGCTCCTGGGGGC
>VGXH01000439.1 GCA_016873405.1 bacterium | reverse complement strand
AAACGGCTTCCTGGTAGGCGGTCATGATCTCGTCGACAGTCGCCTCGGTCGGCAGGTTCACCGTCTTGCTGATGGCGCCCGACAGGAACGGCTGCACGGCGGCCATCATGCGCAGGTGGCCCATGTGGTGGATCGAACGCTGCCCGTTGGCCGGCCGGAAGGCGCAGTCGAAGACGGCCAGGTGATCGTCCTTGAGGCCGGGAGCGCCCTCGATCGTCTCGTGCTCGGCGATGTACTCGGTGATGCCCTCGATCTGGTCCTCGTCGTAGCCGAGGCGCTCCAGTGCGTCGGGCACCGAGTTGTTGATGATCTTCATCATCCCGCCGTCGACCAGCTTCTTGTACTTGACCAGGGCGATGTCCGGTTCGACGCCCGTGGTGTCGCAGTCCATCATGAAGCCGATCGTGCCGGTGGGCGCCAGCACGGTGACCTGGCTGTTGCGGTAGCCGTAGTCGTGGCCCAGTGCGTAGGCGTCGCGCCACACCGTCTCGGCCTCCTCCAACAGGCCCTCGGGCACGCGGTTGGCGTTGATGCCGTTGACCGCGGCGCGGTGCTTGCGGATGACCTCGAGCATGGGCTCGCGATTCTCGGCGTAGCCGTCGAACGGCCCCAGCTCGCGGGCGAGTTCGGCCGAAGTCAGGTAGGCCTGGCCGCACATCAGCGCCGTGATCGCGGCTGCGTAATCGCGGCCGGCGTCGCTGTCGTAGGGCAGGCCGCGGTTCATGAGCAGCGCGCCCAGGTTCGCGTAGCCCAGCCCCAGCGGGCGGAAGCGGTGGCTGTTCTCGGCGATGGCCTGCCGCGGATAGCTGCTGTTGCCGACGATGATCTCCATCGCCGTGATCATCACGCGCACGGCGTGACGGAACGACACGACGTCGAACTCGCCGTCGTCCAGCCGGAATTTCATCAGGTTCAGCGAGGCCAGGTTGCAGGCCGAGTCGTCCAGGAACATGTACTCGCTGCAGGGATTCGAGGCCTTGATGCGGTCGGTCGCCTTGCAGGTGTGCCAGTCGTTGATCGTGGTGTCGAACTGCATGCCCGGATCGCCGCACAGGTGCGTGCCCTCGGCGATCTTGCGCATCAACTGGCGCGCCTTGACGATGCCCATGGGGCGCCCGTCGGTGACCGCCCGCAGCGTCCAGTCGGCGTCCTCCTCGACCGCGCGCATGAACTCGTTGCTCACGCGGACCGAGTTGTTGCTGTTCTGGAAGAAGACCGAGTTGTAGGCCTCGCCGCCGAACGAGCCGTCGTAGCCCTGGTCGATCAGCGCCCAGGCCTTCCGCTCCTCGTTCACCTTGCAGTCGATGAACTCCTCGATGTCCGGGTGGTCGGCGTTGAGGATGACCATCTTGGCGGCGCGGCGCGTCTTGCCGCCGCTCTTGATGACGCCGGCGAAGGCGTCGAAGCCGCGCATGAACGAGACCGGGCCGCTGGCCTGCCCGCCGGTCGACAGCTTCTCGCGGCTGGAGCGCAGCGCCGACAGGTTGCTGCCGGTTCCCGAGCCGTACTTGAACAGCAGGCCCTCGGTCTTGGCCAGGTCCAGGATGCTGGCCATCGAGTCCTGCACCGAGTTGATGAAGCAGGCCGAGCACTGCGGCGTCTTCTCGACCCCGACGTTGAACCAGACCGGGGAATTGAAAGACACGAGCTGACCGACGAGCAGGTGGGCCAGCTCGGCGCGGAAGACCTCGCCGTCCTGGGGCGTGGCGAAGGTGCCGTCGACAAGGCCCCAGTCGGCGATGGTGTCGGCCACGCGACCGACGAGCTGGCGCACCGAGTGCTCCCGCTCGGACGTGCCCAGGCCGCCGCGGAAGTACTTCGAGACAACCACGTTCGCGGCCATCTGCGTCCAGGAGGCGGGGATCTCGCAGTTGTCCTGCCGGAACAGCACCTCGCCCTTGTCGGTGACGATCGTCGCCGAACGCAGCGTCCACTCGATCGCGTCGAACGGATGCACGCCCTCGCGGGTGTAGTGCCGGGCGCAGGCGATGCCGCGCGGCCGGCGGCGAAGGGCGCTTCCGTCCGTCCCCGCCGCGGGACCGGCAGGGGGCGTCGCCGGACCCGGCAGGGGGCGCTCGGCCGCGCGCGCGCCGAACAACGAACCGTCGATGGGTGACTCCAGCCTGGGGAATCCGTCCGGGGTGCTCCTGTCCGTCATGGCCCTCCGCTCCTGGGTTCAGTTCCGTCTGAACGCCGCTTGCCGTACGATCCCTGCCGCCGCGGCGACGGCTCCGCCGACGCCCCCGGCCGGGCTGCCTGCCCGCCGGTTCACCGGCCATGAGGAAAGAACGGTTCGCGTTTGATGCTCTATGCGCAGGCTTATCCCCAACATCTGGGGGCCTGAGGTTCGTCCGACCACACCACTTAGTGGCGTGCGGGCACAATAGGAAAGACCCCGGCCCGGTTTCAAAACAAAATCTCCACGCCCCCGCGACCACCGCGCCCGGCCCCGCGGCAACCGCCCGAAAGAACCACCGCGGCGCGGTTTCGGTCGGTTTGAGGGGGTCGGTTTTTTTTTCGTCCCGGCGCTCGGAACAGCGTCCGTCAACCCTGCCGGAAAGAAGCGGCCTTGTCGGAGTTCGTTGTTGAAGAGATCATTACTCGATATATGTTATTGCCGCTGAATATCTTAGAACAACATGAGCGCCGGTCAAGATCCCGTGAACTCCTC
>VGXH01000438.1 GCA_016873405.1 bacterium | reverse complement strand
GGGGGGCCGCGGCGCATCGACTACGTGTTCTTCCGGCCGCGCCTGACGGTGCGCGCGGTCGATCGCGTGGACTACCGGGACCTGGAGCACCGCCAGGCGGCGCTGCCCTCGGACCACTATCCCGTGCTGGCCGAGTTCGCCCTGGCCGGTTGAACAGGGGCACGCCATGAGCAGCGGACCGGCCGAGCGCGACGAGATCCTGCGGCTCATCCCGGGACCGGTCGCGATCGTCGGCGCCGCCGGCGCGGGCGTTCTCGGCGGGTTGACCGCCTCCTGGCTGACCCGCGTCTCGCAGGAGCCGCCGCTGCTGCTGGTGGCGATCGGTCGCGAGCGCTACACGTGGCAACTGCTGCGCGGCGCCACCCATTTCACCGTGTCGTTGCTGGCCGAGGGTCAGGTCGCCGAAGCGCGGCTGTTCGGGCTGCGGTCACGGCGCGACGTCGACAAGTGGGCGCTCGTCGAACACGACCTGCTCGGACCGGGCGCGCCGGCGTTGCGCCACTGCGCCGCCCGCTTCCTGTGCGCGATCGACGGGAGGTTCGCCGCCGGCGATCACGACTGCCTCGTCGGCCGCGTGGAGGAGGCCGTGCGGCTCGCGACGGCCGCCCCGTTGCCGCTGCGCGGGTCGGACTACGCGCCGGATCCTTGATCACACCCCGGCAACCGGGCCCGCGCCTGCCGCTTGCGGCCCCGGCTGCCTGTGGTAACATGACCACGCCGGACGACCCTGGCCGCGGGTGGCCCGGCCGCCAGACAGGCGTCTCCCAGACAGCCGTATCCCAAGGAGGCCGAGCATGGATCCTGCCCGGACGCGCCAGGCGCTGGATTTCCTTCCCGAAGCCGTCCGCTGCCTGCCCCTGGTCGAGTTGCCGGTCGCCGGCGCCACGGGCTACTGCCTGAAGGACGACCAGAAGCAGGTCGTCTTCTTCGCCTTCGACGAGGGTGTCAGCTTTCCGGACCACTCCCATTGCGAGCAACGCGGCGTCGTGATCACGGGCGAGATGACCATCGAGATCGACGGCCAGACGAATCTCTATCAGGCAGGCGACCAGTACCTGGTGCCGGACGGCGTCCGCCATCGCGCCAGCTTCAGCCGGCCGACGATCCTGATCGACATGTCGGACGCGCCGGACCGCTACAGCGTCTATCGCTGACCAGAGGCACGGCCGGGGATCCCGGCGCGAAGGGCGGCCCTGCCTGATGGCGGGACCGCCCTTGTTCCTGCGCGCCGCCGGCGACGGTCAACCGGGTCCCAGAGTCACCGCGACGGCGCTCGCCTCGACCAGGTAGCGCGCCGCGGCCTCGCGCATGTCGGCCGCCGCACAGGCGCGGATGCCCGCGACCAGCAACTCGTGGTCATTCGCGTCGCGCCCGTACATGACGTCGCGCTGGGCGCGCGCCACGCGCGCGTAGTTGGCCTGACCGCCGATCAGCAGCGCGCCCAGGAGTTCCGCGCGGGCGCGTTCCCATTCCCCGGCCGGCACGTCGGCGGCGGCGACCGCCAGCAGTTCCGCCAGCAGGGCGTCGCGGGCGGCGTCGGCCGTCGTCGGGGCGGTCAGGACGTAGCCGACCAGCAGCCCCGTTCCAAAGCCGGCGGTCGTCACGAGTCCGGCGTTGTAGCAGAGCGAGCGGCGGTTCCGCAACTGCTCGAACAGGCGCCCGCTCTGGCCGCCCATGACCTGCCTGAGCATCAGCAGAGGGATGCGGTCGGCGTCTTCGGTGATCGGGCCGGGCCAGCCCAGCAGCACCACCGACTGGTTCTGCTCGCGCGTCAGCCGCTCGTGGGCCGGTCCGGCCGCCGCCCGCGGCGGGCCCGGCGGCGGCGGCGGCGCGGCGGCCGCCGGCAGGCGGGCGACCAGGCGCTCGCAGGCCGCCCGCAGGCGGTCCGGCTCCAGGTCGCCCGAGGCCGTGACCTGGAGGCGGCCGGCGCACCAGGCGGCGCGGTGACGGGCGACCACCTGCTGCGGCGTGAGCGCGGCCAGGCTGGCTTCGGTGCCCGGCAGCGCGCGCCCGTAGGGGTGGTCGCCGTAGAGCAGCGCGCGCAGCCGCAGCATGGCCGTCTGCAGGGGATTGTCGCCGATCCCGGCCAGCTCCTGCAGGGCGAGGCGCCGCTCCTGGTCGAGCTCGGCCGGCAGGAACGCGGGCGCCAGGATGGCGTCGGCCAGCCGGTCCAGCGCCGGCTCCAGGCGGTCGCCCAGGGCCGTCAGGAACAGGCCCCCGAAGTCGCGGTCGACCATCGGCGACAGGGCGGCGCCGTCGTCCTCGACCAGGCGGCTGAATTCGGCCGCGGTCAGGCCGGCCGCCCCCCGCAGCAGCGCCTGGTGGGTCAGGGCGCCGAGCCCGGCGTCGGCGGCGGTCTCGCCGGCGGCCCCGCCGCGCACGGCGACGGCCACGGCGACGACCGGCACCGCGCGGTCGACCCGGCAGTGGAACGAACTGCCGTCGGCCAGGCGGTCGTTCGTGAAGGCGGCGGCCGCCGGGGCCGGCCTTCGCGCGGGCGGCGGCGGGCACGGCGCCGATCCGGCGGCGCGCGCGCCGGCGACCGGCCGCCGCTGCGCGTCCGGCTCCGGCAGCACGTCCGCCAGCAGCCCGGCCAGGCGCTCGGCGTCGGCGGGCAGGCCCGCCGCCCCGAGGTCGGTCTCGTGCGGCACGTAAAGCACCAGGGCCAGATT
>VGXH01000437.1 GCA_016873405.1 bacterium | reverse complement strand
CGCTGGCCTCCAGCGTCGCCCACGATTCGCACAACATCGTCGCAGTCGGCGCCGACGCTGCAAGCCTCTGCCGCGCGGTCAACGCCCTGGTCGATGCCGGCGGCGGCATCACCGTGGCCGACGGCGCCGACGTGCAATGCCTGCCCCTGCCGGTGGCCGGCCTGATGAGCGCCGACGACGGCGACACGGTGGCCGCCCGCTACGCCGAGCTGACGCGCATGGCGAAGGCGCTCGGCTCGCCCCTGCGCTCGCCGTTCATGACCTTGTCGTTCATGGCCCTGCTGGTCATTCCCGAACTCAAGCTGAGTGACCGCGGCCTGTTCGACGCGCGCGAGTTTCGCTTCACCTCCCTGTTGGCATGAACGTCGCCGCTGCCGCCTCGCCTCGCCCGCGGCCGCTCGCGGCGCCGGATGCCGCCGGAGTGAAGCCCATCCGCCGCTCCCATTCCCGCAAGGTGAGCCTCGCCAGGCCGGCGAAATCGCCGTCCGGCAGCGCCCGCCGGGCCAGCACCACGTAAGGCGCCACGGCCAGGGCGATGCCCAGGTGGCCGGGCGGCATGATGGCGTGCGCGGCGCACAGGTAGGTGCGCTCGAACAGCAGGCCCTGGCCGCGGCCGCAGGCGACGATGCTCTCCGCCACGCGCGGGCGGTGTTCGCGCAGCCAGGCTGCGAGGTCGGCTTCGCGATCGTTGTGCGTCCACACCCCGGCATCCTCGATGAACAGGTCGGCGGCGGCGCGGCGGTCGCGGGCGATCGACAGGGCCAGCACGCACCAGACGCCATAGGCTTGGCCGGTTGCCGCGTCGATGTGCTGCGTGCGCGGCCGGTAGGCGGTCACGCTCTTGTTGGCACAGATGACGTGGGCGCCCGGCGCCGGCGGGAAGCGTCGCGCCGCCGCCGTGCCGAACAGGGCCTGGCCCGCCTCCAGAAGAGGCTGGCCGTCGTACACCGGCAAGTCGGAGCCATCGTGCTGGATGACGCTGAACAGGGGCGGAAGGCGGTGTTCGGCGATGGGCTCGGCCACCGCCAGGTCGTGACCCCAGACCTGGCCGGCGATACCGCAGAAGGAGGAGGCGGTCTGCATGTTGATCTGGCCCAGGTAGGCCCCCGCCGCCTCGGCGCGGTCGAGAGCGACAATGCCGTCGAGCAGGGCGTCGTCGCTCTTTTCCACCGTGGCGGTGGCGACTTTCAGCACGCTCACATAGCCCAGCCCCTCGGCGCCGGGCCGGGCATAGCCGTCGCAGTAGTCGGCGAACGGGCCGATGGCCCGATCGTCGCAGTCGCAGCGCTCCCCCATGGCGTTCAGTGCCCGGGCGCGCCGGGATGCAGATAGGTGGTGCCCGAGGGACCGACGCCGCTGACCTGGACGATGGCATCCTCTTCCCCGACCCGCGCGAAGTGCGGGACTCCGGCCGGCTCGACGAAGAAGCTGCCGGCCGGCATGGCGCGCAGCCGCTCCGGCTCGAAGCGTTCACCGAAACCGATGTGCAGCGTGCCGGAGAGCACGACCACCACGCGGTTCTCGGGGTGGAAATGGGGTTCCACCCGCAAGCCGGCGGGCATGCGGATGCGCGCGGCGTAGAGGCCGGGCTTGGCCATGTCGCCCGCCAGGATGGCGATGGCCATGCCGCCGGGCCGGCTGGCGTCTGCTTCCAGGCGTATTTCCGCCGGAGTCAGGGTGACGGGGGCGAAGCCTTCGCCGCTGGCCGGCTGGCCCCAGACGAAAGCCGCAAGCGCCGCCAGGGCGAGGGTGCGGCGTGGCAGGCGCGGGAGTTTCACCATGCTTACCTCCGGAAGGGGCGCGGGCCGTGGATGCCCGCGCTGCTTCCAGCATAGACCCCCGCTCGCCGATTTCAGGGGGGGCGCGCCGTCGTCGGCGCGCCGCGGCTCAGGCGGACGCGTTGCGGCGCGCGCGCACCGCCTCGGCCAGGCCGTTCAGCACCGGCAGGGTCTGCTCCAGGCTGATGCAGGCATCGGTGACGGAAACGCCGGGCCGCAGCGGCTGTCCGGGCACGATGTCCTGGCGGCCTTCGTGCAGGTGGCTTTCGATCATCACGCCGACGATGCGGCGCTCGCCGGCGGCGACCTGGGCGGCGACCTCGGCAGCCACCTCGATCTGGCGCCGGTGTTCCTTGCCGCTGTTGGCGTGCGACACATCGATCATCACCTGCTCGCGCAGGGCCCGCGCGCGCAGCAGGGCGCAGGCGGCCTCGACGTCGGCGGCGGCATAGTTGGGCTGTTTGCCGCCGCGCAGGATGACGTGGCAGTCGTCGTTGCCGCGCGTTTCGAAGACGGCGGCCTGGCCCATCTTGGTCATGCCCATGAAGGCGTGCGGCGAGCGCGCGGCGACGATGGCATCGGCCGCCACCTTGATGCCGCCGTCGGTGGCGTTCTTGAAGCCGACCGGGCAGGACAGGCCGGAGGCCAGTTGCCTGTGGGTCTGGCTTTCGGTGGTGCGCGCGCCGATGGCGCCCCAGCTCACCAGGTCGCTGATGTACTGCGGACTCAGCAGATCGAGGAATTCGGTGCCCACGGGAAGGCCAAGGGCGAGAATGTCGAGCAGCAGCCGGCGGGCCTTTTCCAGGCCCTCGTTGATGGCGAAGCTGCCGTCCAGGTGGGGGTCGTTGATGTAGCCCTTCCAGCCCACGGTGGTGCGGGGCTTCTCGAAATACACCCGCATCACCAGCAGCAGTTT
>VGXH01000436.1 GCA_016873405.1 bacterium | reverse complement strand
ATCCCGACGCACTCGGCGCCCCAGGCGGCGGTCGACAACGCGAGCGCCCAGAACGCGTCACGCGGCCCGAGCAACCGGCCGAACAGGGCGGCCGCTCCGGCCAGTCCATCTCGATGGGTGGCCAGGTGGCGGTGCCCCGCCAAGCCGGCCACGACGCGGTCGCGCACCGGCCGGATCTGGAACAGGACGAGCACGATCGGCACGGCGGCGGCCGCCGCGAGTCCGGCTCGCAACCCGACCAGCGGCCCGGGCCAGGCCGCCAGGCCGCCCGCGGCCAGGAGGAGCACGCCCAGGAAGTCATAGACGCGTTCGGCGAGGATCACCGGCACGCCGCGCGCCAGCGGCACGGCGAAGCGCTCGCGCAACAACCCCGCCTTGAACACCTCGCCGATCTTGCCCGGCGTGATCACCATCAGGTAGGCGGAGAAATAGAGGATGGCCGAATCGCGACGCCGCAGGCGGATCTCCGACTGTCGCAGAAACAACTCCCAGCGCAGGAAGCGGAGCGCGTAGTTCAGCAGGGAGAACCCGGCCAGGGGCAGGTACAGGTGCGGCGGGAAGCCGCCGAGCCGGGCGCGGAGGTCGTCCCAGCCGACGATCACCGCCCCGGTGACGTAAACGACGGCGGTCGCGGCCACGACCAGGAAGGTGCGGGCGATCCAGCGGCGGGGTCGAGGCACGGACAACGCCTTTCCATTTCTCAAAACCCGTTGGCGAAACGGCACTTACGATTCACGTCAATTATGCTCGCTAGCGTTGCCGCGCGCAACCGTTAAGCGAAACGGGGCGGCCGGGCGACTGAGCACAAAAAAGAAAATGGGGGTTGCCATCCTGGCCCCGCTGGTTTACAATCAAGGGGCGTTGGCGATTGGCGGGCGGTGACCGGGGGGCTCCGCCCCAACATCAAGATCGCCGATTTCTCACAGCTTCGGCAACCAGGGATGGCGCCGAGAACGCGCGGTGGTGGAAACCATGGCCAACAGGCACACGGATGGGACGAGCGACCAGCCTCGGTTCGGTTCCGGCTATCTGGCGGGAACCGGCACGGCGGTGGTCTCGCTGGCGGCAGTCGCGCCGGAGGCGGCAGCCGCTGAACTCCTCGCGCCGGTTCCCGCGTACTCGGGAGTCCTGCGGCTGCCGGGCAGCGTCTTCCTGGTGGTCAAGCGCGGTTTCGACATCGCGGTCTCGCTGCTGGCGCTCGCGGCCTTCGGCTTGGTGCTGCCGCTGCTGGCTCTGATCATCAAGCTGGATTCGCCGGGTTCGGTGTTCTTCTCGCAGGAGCGGGTGGGCATCAATCGTCGGCGGGCGCGCAGCCACCGTGACGGCGCTGATCGACGCAAGGTCCTGCAGCCGGGGCGCCCTTTCAAGGTCATCAAGCTGCGCACCATGGGCGTGCACGCCGAAGCGGGCGGCCCGCAGTGGGCGACCAAGAACGACGTGCGCATCACGCGCGTCGGCCGTTTCCTGCGCAAGACGCGCCTGGACGAAGTGCCTCAGTTCCTGAACGTGCTGCGCGGCGAGATGAGCCTGGTCGGCCCGCGTCCGGAGCGACTGGTCTTCGTGCGGCAGTTGGAGAAGGAGATCCCCTTCTACCGTGACCGCCTGCTGATGCTCCCGGGCATCACGGGGCTGGCCCAGGTCATCAACGGTTACGACGACGGCATCGAATCTGTCCGGCGCAAGATCGAGTTGGACCGCCAGTATATCCACTCGGCCGGCTTCCTGGCCGAGTTCAAGATCCTGCTGGCCACGGTCAGCGTGGTGCTGAAGGGCGAGGGCGCCCGCTAGCCCCGCCGCTGCGCCGACGAACAGGGGACCGTGCCGAGCGCACGGTCCCCCTCTTTTCGGGCCGCCCCGGGCGGGGCGCCGAGCAGGCCGAAGCGGGCGGCCGAGGAGTTCCCCGGGAGCTTCTTCGGCGGCGGCCTTGCCTGACCCCGGCGGCCGGTGCATAATGCCGCCGGTAGGGCGCCGCGAGCGTGCCCGCAACCCGGCCCGCGTCCCCATGCAAGGACCTCATGAAGCCCCTCATCCTGGTCATCGATGACGAAGAGGCGATCCGCCTGTTCCTGGAGTCGACGCTCGAGGACGAGGGCTACGAGGTGCGCACCGCCGCCTCCGGGACGGAGGGCCTGCGCGAGGCGTCGTCGCGCCCGCCGGACCTGGTGCTGCTGGATCTGATGCTGCCGGACATGAGCGGGCTGCAGGTCCTGGGCAGCCTCAAGGAGAAGCTGCCCCACCTGTGCGTCGTCATGCTGACGGCCTACCGCGAAGCCGACACGGCCGTCAAGGCGATGAAGCTCGACGCCTTCGACTACGCGACGAAGCCGATCCAGCTCAAGCACCTGCTGGGCGTGGTCAAGAAGGGGCTCGAGGAGTCCGCCGAGGCGCGGGAGCGCTTCCAGCGCCTGACGCAGAGCGACCTGTTCGGCGGCATCGATGATGTCGTGCCGAGCCGGGACCCGGGCATGCTCGAGGTCTACGACACCGTCCGCCGCATCTCGGCCGGCGGCTCCAGCACGGTGCTCATCGAGGGCGAATCGGGCGTCGGCAAGGACGTGGTGGCCAGCCTGATCCACCGGACCTCGCCGCGTCGGGACTTCCCGTTCCTGGACGTCAACTGCGCCGCCCTGCCCGAGACGCTGCTGGAGAGCGAGCTGTTCGGGCACGAGAAGGGCGCGTTCACCGACGCCGTGGCCCAGAAGCTGG
>VGXH01000435.1 GCA_016873405.1 bacterium | reverse complement strand
GGCGTGGCGCGGGCGGCGGCGATCCGCTCGGCGCAGGTCTCCGCGCCGACCTCGTAGCCCAGTTCCACGACGTCCGCCAGCAGGCGCTTGGCCTCGCCCAGCGCCGCGGGGCCGGCCTTCAGCAGGTCGTCGACGACGGCCTCGACCGCCGCATCCAGGCCGCCGGCCGCAGCCAGGCGGTCGACCAGGCCCAGCCGGGCCGCCTCGGCGGCGTCCACGGCGCGCGCGGTCAGGAACAGGTCGCGCGCGCGGGCCGGGCCCGTGCGCTCGACCACCAGCGGGCTGATCACGCCCGGCACCAGGCCCAGACGCGTCTCGCTGAAGCAGAACCGCGCCGCCGGGCCGGCCACGACCACGTCGCAGGCCGCCGCCAGGCCGGCCCCGCCGCCGAAGGCGCCGCCCTGCACGCGGGCGACCACCGGCGCCGGGCAGTCGTGCACGGCGCGGAACATCTCCCCCAGGCGCGTGGCCGCCGCCAGGTTGGCCTCGAGGTCCGCGCGCCCCGCCGCCGCCATCTCGCCCAGATGGGCGCCGGCGCAGAAGACGGCGCCGCTCGCGCGCAGCACGACCACGCGCGGGCGTCGGCCGCCCGTCCCGCTCCGGTCGGCGACGTCCGGCGCCGCGCCCGGCGGAAGCGGTTCGCGGGCGGCCAGGTCCCGGAACAGCGCGTGGAGCGAGGCGATCACGGCGGCCGACAGCGCCTGTCGCGTCTGGGGCTCGTCCAGCGTCACGACGAGGACCGGGCCGACGTACTGCTGGCGCACGGGCATCGGGTCTCCTACATCCGGAAGATGCCGTAGCGGACCGGCGGGATCGGCGCGTTCAGCGACATCGCCAGGCCCAGACCCAGCACGTCGCGCGTGGACAGCGGATCGATCACGCCGTCGTCCCACAGGCGGGCGCTGCTGTAGAAAGCGTGGCCCTCCTGCTCGTACTTGGCCAGGATCGGATCGGTGATCGCCTTCTCGCCCGCGCCGTCGAGCGCCTGTCCGGCGCGCGCGAGCTGCTCCTTCTTGACCGTCAACAGCACGCCCGCGGCCTGCTCGCCGCCCATCACCGAGATCTTGGCCTGCGGCCACATGAACAGCAGGCGCGGCTGGAACGCGCGGCCGCACATGCCGTAGTTGCCGGCCCCGTAGCTGCCGCCGACGACCACCGTGAACTTCGGCACGGTGCTGTTGCTGACGGCGTTGACCATCTTGGCGCCGTCCTTGGCGATGCCGCCGTGTTCGTACTGCCGCCCGATCATGAACCCGGTGATGTTCTGCAGGAACACCAGCGGGATGCTGCGCGCGTTGCAAAGTTCGATGAAGTGCGTGGCCTTCAGCGCCTCGGCGCTGAAGAGGATGCCGTTGTTGGCGACCAGGCCCACGGTGTAGCCGTGCAGGTGCGCGAAGCCGCAGACCAGCGAGGTGCCGTAGCGCGGCTTGAACTCGTGCAGGCGGCTGCCGTCGACCAGGCGCGCGATCACCTCGCGGATGTCGAAGGGCAGGCGCGGGTCGTGACTGACGACGCCGTACAACTCGTCGGGGTCGTAGTGCGGGTCCTCGGGCGCGGCGCAGGGCGTGCGCGCGGTCTGCACCGGGCCGAGGTTCTCGATCGCGTCGCGCAGCAGTTGCAACGCGTGGGTGTCGTCGTTGGCCAGATGGTCGGCCACGCCGCTGATGCGCGTGTGCACGTCGCCGCCGCCCAGTTCCTCGGCGGTGACCTCCTCGCCGGTAGCCGCCTTGACCAGCGGCGGGCCGCCCAGGAAGATGGTGCCCTGTTCCTTGACGATGACCACTTCGTCGCTCATCGCCGGCACGTACGCCCCGCCCGCCGTGCACGAGCCCAGCACCGCGCTCAACTGCGGGATCCCCAGCGCGCTCATCTGCGCCTGGTTGTAGAAGATGCGGCCGAAGTGCTCGCGATCCGGGAAGACCTCCGCCTGCAGCGGCAGGAAGGCGCCGCCGGAGTCGACCAGGTAGACGCAGGGCAGGCGGTTCTCGCGCGCGATCTCCTGGGCGCGCAGGTGCTTCTTCACCGTCAGCGGGTAGTAGGTGCCGCCCTTCACGGTGGCATCGTTGGCGACCACCATGACCTGGCGGCCGTGGACACGGCCGATGCCGGTGACCAGGCCGGCCGCCGGCGCCTCGCCGTCGTAGAGCCCGTGCGCCGCCAGCGGCGACAGCTCGAGGAACGGGGTGCCCGCATCGAGCAGGGCCTCGATGCGGTCGCGGACCGGCATCTTGCCCTGCTCGCGGTGCCGCTGGCGCGCGCGGGCGCCGCCGCCCTCGCTCACCTGCGCAAGCAGGGCGGCGAGGTCGGCGGCGCGCTGGCGGTTGATGCGGTCGTTCTCCCTGAAAGCCGCGTCGCCGCGGTTCAGCCTGCTCGGGATGCGCTTCATCCGTCTCCGGGACCGGCCTACTCGCCGGCCTTCTGCTTCGCCACGCCCTTGAGCTTGTCGTTGGCCATGATCGCCAGCTCGACGCGGCGGTTGGCGGCGCGGCCGGACTCGGTCTCGTTGTCGGCGATCGGCTGCGCCTCGCCGTAGCCCATGATCGTGAAGCGCGTGGGCGCCACCTGGAGCGACTCCAGGAAGTTGGCCACCGATTGCGCCCGGTTGCGCGAGAGGGTCAGGTTGGACTCGTCGCTGCCGGTCGCGTCGGTGTGGCCCTCGATCAGGACCTCGGTGTCGGCGTACTTGTTGAGGGTCGCCGCCAGGTCGGTCAGGTTGGCG
>VGXH01000434.1 GCA_016873405.1 bacterium | reverse complement strand
GATGTAGTCGGTTTCCCACTGAGTCAACTCGTCCATGCCAAGCCAATTATATTGCTGGCCCTGATGCTTCAGGGCGTCGGCGTCACGGTCGGCAGCGCGGAACTGGAGGATCGCGCCTCCTGGGAAGTGGAACTCGTTCTTGGATTCCTTCCAGATGTTCGCGCCGTAGACCGGGCAGAAGATCTCCTGCGCCCGGCGGATGACGTAGCTCATGTCGGGCGTGTACCGGCGCACGAACAGGCCGACCCACTTCGACCCATACTCGATGCCGCGTGAGTAGTCGCCCAGAAGGCCGTCCGTCTTGCCACCACCGACGGCGCCGCCGTAGAAGCACTCCTCGGCCGGGCACTGGACGAGCAGCGTCTGGGGGCCGGGCTGCGGCTCCCAAGCGATGGCGTCTTCGTGCGGCCTTGCCATGCCCTACACCTTCTTCTTCGGTGCGGTCGGGGCCATCTTCGGCACCGTCCAGTTCGGCTTCTGCATCGGCGTGACGTACTCGCGCCGCTTCGGCGGCGTCAGGCCGCTCGCGTTCGGCGTCCCGAGGCCCTTGACCGGCGCCGCCGGCATCATGGACTGCGGCCCGCCGCGGAGCTTCCGCATCATCTTGGTCATCTGGATGCTGCCGAGGATCTTCTCGATCATCGCACATCACCCCTCGCCTGGTGCCGCTCGAAGTCCAGCCGCACAGAGTCCGTCTTGCCGTTGACGCGCTCGATGAGGTCCGCCATCTTGTCGCGGTCTTCCTGTAGCTGAACGATGTCGCGCCGCTGCGCCGCGTCGTCCATGATCCGCGCTGCTTCCTCGGCCGCGATCTTGGCCTGTGTGTTGTAGTACAGGCCAATAGCCACGGCGAACATACTGACTGCCGAGATAAGATGCCCGGCGTTGATTTTCGGCTCCCACTGCAACTTGGGCATCGAGCCTCCCTGCTCTACGGCAACGTGATGGGGTAGCCGTTCGACGCGACCCCTTCTTCGTCGATGACGAACAGGTAGTTGTTGCCGGTCAGCGTCCCGGTGTTGACGGTGACGGTGATCGACGTGGCCGACCAGTCGCTGGGGATCTGGATCTCCCGCTTCGTGCAGCTCGCGTAGGTGGCGGCGTTGCCGATCTCGACCCTGGCTGGCGTGTTGTCGATGTAGACGTTGTCGAACCAGTTATAGATCGTCTGCGTCCTCGGGAGCCGCCAAGGCGCGCAGCAGCACGCAACATCGTTCTCGGTGTAGTACCCGATCCGAACGTCCCGCGCCTCCCGCTGGTAACCGGCGCCGCCGGCTTCTGGGGTCCACTGCCTCCAGATGTAGTCAGACCGCAGGGTTTTGTACGTTTGCCCGGCGTTGATCTGGTAGTCCAGCACGCCGTCGGCGTTGGCCTCGCCCTGGTTCGGCCCTCTCTCGGTGTTGTACTTGCACCACATCTGGAGGTGCATCCACTGGTTCTCGACCACGCCGGCCATAGGCACATAGCCGATGTTGCGGTTGTG
This sequence comes from bacterium, assembly GCA_016873405.1. Next base: position 1,237 of record VGXH01000434.1, on the reverse strand, counting down.
TGACTGGGCGGCGTAAGAGTCCCACACGAAACGATCAGCGTGGGTAATCTCGTTGGCCTTCCCGCAGTCGGAGGCGATTTGGATCGTCGGCCACCCGCCAGCCCAAGGGCTCGAGCCGTAAACAATGATCGGCTTCCACGTTCTTCCGTACCCGTCGGGGTTGAGCGTCTTCATCTTGACGTCGATGTAGATGCCATCGTCGAAGCTGTTCGACCGGCACAGCATGTCGCTGTTGTTCCCGTGGCCGAGAACGAACGTGAACCGCCCAGAGCGCCCGCCGGGATTGTATGGGTCGCCCGTGTCGATGCGCGGGTGGTTCGGGTGGCTCTCAGAGGCTGCGGTCTGCGGCGCCAGCCAGCCCCTGCCGTTGTTCGTGTACGCGCTCGACTCATCGCTGCCGCGCTCGAAGTCATCCCAGAGGATCGGGGCGGCGGGCGACTTGATCCCGAACCCTGTCCCGCCGATCACGATGCTCCCGCCATTGCTGACCGTGCCCGTGACGCTGCCCACCGCAAGCTCGGTAGTCGTGCTCCATGCCGCCGCCCTCTCCGTCGAGAACGGGGAGGCGACACCAATGCCGTTGACCGCCTTGAGCTTGTACCAGTACGTCACGCCCTCGGCCGCCGTGCCGTCGAAGTATGTGGTCGCCGTCGTGGTCGAGTCGAACAGCGCCGACGACGTATCGGCCGTGCGCCGGTAGATGCGGTACTTGGCCGCAGTCGGCACGGCCGCCCACGACAGCGTGATGCCGCCGCTGCCGCCGGCCGCAGACAGCACGGGTGCCGCAGGACCGCCCGGCCCATACATCGCCGGGACGCCGATTGTGAAGTTGTGCTGGATCTCCTCGGCCGACAGCGCCCTCTTGTAGACGGCGACCAGGTGGACCTCGCCAGCCCACGTCCTGTCCGTGCGGCCGATCTCGTTGCCGATGGCCAGCGGGTAGCCCGTGTTCCACGAACTGAACGCCGACGAGTTAGCAGCCGTGGACACCTGCGAGCCGTTGACGTACACCCGGCTGGTGGCGTCGGACGCCCCACGCGTGTACACAATCTGGGCCAGGCCCGTGGTGAACGTGCCGTCGGCCGAGTTGAACGACGTGGCGTTCAGGCACCGCACGTTCAGACTGGTGCTCGCCCCGCCAAGCTCAAGGCCGTGGCCAAGCGTCAGGTTGCGGACACTGCCGTCCTGGGCCAGCGACCAGATGCGGGCCGGTCCGCTCTGACTCGCCGCAGCAAAA
>VGXH01000433.1 GCA_016873405.1 bacterium | reverse complement strand
GGATCTCGCCGATCTCGTTGAGGCTCTTGCGCCCGAAGTTCCGGAACTTGAGCATCTCCTGCTCGGGTTTGGTCACCAGGTCGTACAGCGTCTTGATGTGGCCGGACTTGAGGCAGTTGGCCGAGCGGACCGACAACTCGAGCTCCTCCACGTTGCGCGCCAGCAGCTCCACGAGGCGCTCCTGCTCCTCGTTGACCTCGGTCTCCTGGGCGTCGATCGGCGCCTCGTCGAAGTTGATGAACAGCTGCAGCTGGTCCTTGAGCAGCTTCGCCGCGAACGCGACGGCGTCCTCCGGGCGCACGGCGCCGTTCGTGGTGATGCCCAGGATCAGCTTGTCGTAGTCGGTCCGCTGTCCCACGCGCGTGTCCTCGACGCGGAAGCTGACCTTGCGCACCGGCGAGTAGTTCGTGTCCATTCGGATCACGCCGATCTTCTCGTCCGGGATGTTGTGCTGCTCGCGGTCGACGTAGCCGCGGCCGATGTCGATGAACATCCGGGCCGTGAACTTCTCCGCCTCGGTCAGCGTGCAGATCACGTAGTCGGGGTTGTCGATCACCAGGTCGGGGTTGCCGCGGATCGCGCCGGCGGTGACCGGCCCGGGACCCTGCACCTCGATGTGCGCCCAGTGCGACGGGGCGTCCGACATGCCGAACACGACGTTCTTCAGGTTCAGGACGATGTCGGTGACGTCCTCCAGGACGCCCGGCATGGTGCTGAGCTCGTGCTTGACGCCCTCGAACTGCACCGCGGTGATCCCGTGGCCGTGCATCGACGACAACAGGGTCCGCCGCAGGGCGTTGCCCAGGGTGTGGCCGAAGCCGCGCTCGAGGGGCGCGACCTCGACCTCGGCGAACGTGGGCGTCTGCGTCGCCCGGTCCACGCGCGCTCCCTCGGGCATCATCATGTTGACCCACTTCATGTGTCTCCTCCACGCCGGCGGCCGGGGCCGGGCTTACTTCGAGTAGAGCTCCACGATCAGGTTCTCCTGGATCGGGATGGGCAGGTCGCTCAGCTGGGGCTCCGACAGGAGCCGACCTTCCAGCTTCTTGACGTCCGCCTCGACGAAGGGCAGCCGGTCGCGCTTGGCGTTGTCCTTGATGGAGGTCACGATCTGCGGGATGTTCTGGCTCTTGGGACGGATCGCGATCGTCTGCCCCACCCGCACCTGGCGGCTGGGGATGTCGCACACGGCGCCTTCGACCAGCACGTGCTTGTGTCGGATCAACTGGCGCGCCGAGGCCCGGCTGGGCGCGAAGCCCAGGCGGTAGACGACGCTGTCGAGGCGCTTCTCGAGCAGGTTGAACAGGTTCTCGCCCGTCGCGCCCTGCTTCCGGTTCGCCTCGGCGAAGTACAGGCGGAACTGGCTTTCCAGGACGCCATAGACCGAACGGACCTTCTGCTTCTCGCGGAGCTGAAGCTTGTAGTCCGAGGGTTTACGCCCACGGCGACGGCCATGCTCGCCCGGCGCGTACGGCCGGCGCTCGATGGCGCACGAGGCGCTGAAGCAGCGCTCGCCCTTGAGAAAGAGCTTCATCCCCTCACGCCGGCAAAGCTTGCACTTTGCATCGGTATACCTGGCCATTCCTTGAAACCTCCCAGGCGTGCCCGGCTCTCAGGCGGGCCGCCCCTGTTCGAAACTACAGCCGACGGCGCTTCTTGGGCCGGCAACCGTTGTGCGGGATCGCGGTGCAGTCCTTGATCCGGGTCACTTCGAGGCCCTCGGCCTTCAGGCTGCGGACCGCGGCCTCGCGGCCGGACCCGGGGCCCTTCACCCACACCTCGACCTTGCGCATGCCCTGGCCGATGACCTCCTGCGCGCAGAAGCGCGCCGCGAGCTGGGCGGCAAACGCGGTCGACTTGCGGCTGCCCTTGTACCGGCCCTGGTGCCCGCCGCTGGACCACGTGATCACGTTGCCCTGCAGGTCGGTCATGGTGATGATGGTGTTGTTGAAGCTCGACTTCACGTGGGCCACGCCCACCGAATCCAGCTTCTTCTTGGCCTTGCGCGCCTTGCCCCGCTTGTCCTTGGCAGTCGACACGGTCTACCTCACTTCTTCTTGGCGCCGGGCCGGGACTTCGGCCCCTTGCGGGTCCGGGCGTTGTTCTTCGTGTTCTGGCCCCGGCAGGGCAGCTTGCGCCGGTGCCGCAGGCCCCGGTAGCTGCCGATGTCCATCAGCCGCTGGATATTCATCGCCTGCTCGGTGCGCAGCGTGCCCTCGACCTGGTACTCCTTGTCGAGGATGCCGATGATCGACCTGGTCTGCTCCTCGGTCAGGTCGCGCGTCTTGGTCTCCGGATCGATCTTCGCCTTCGTGCAGATCTCCAGGGCGCGGTGGTCCCCAACGCCATAGATGTACGTCAGCGACGTCCGGATCCTCTTGTTGGCAGGAATGTCAACACCTGCGATGCGTGCCACCACGGCTCCTTTCGCTCTTACCCGGTCCCTGCCGCCGCCGCGCCCTCGACGCGTCGCACCGCGGGACCCCTCTCAACCGACCTCGAACCCCGGGCCGATGCCTCAGCCCTGGCGCTGGTTGTGGCGCCGCGTGACGCAGATCACGCGCACGACGCCCTTGCGCCGGATCACCTTGCACTTCGGGCAGATCTTGCGGACCGAACTGCGCACCTTCATGGCTCTCTGCCTTTCCTGTCGGGCCCCTCGCGGGCCCCCGGGCGGCCCGCGGGCCGCGGTCGTTGCCTATTTGTAGCGGTACGTGGGG
>VGXH01000432.1 GCA_016873405.1 bacterium | reverse complement strand
GACGACCTGCTGGTCACGAACCCGGAGCGCCTGCGCCGCGCGATCAGCGAGGGCTGCGCCAACAGCATCCTGATCAAGCTGAACCAGATCGGCTCGGTGAGCGAGACCCTCGAGACCATCGAGGTCGCCAAGCGCGCCCGGTTCACCAACGTGATCAGCCACCGCAGCGGCGAGACGGCCGACAACACCATCGCCGACCTGGCGGTGGCCACCAATGCGGGCCAGATCAAGACCGGCTCGCTGTGCCGCAGCGACCGCGTCGAGAAGTACAACCAGTTGCTGCGCATCGAAGAGGAACTCGACGACCTGGCCGTGTACCCCGGCCTGGGCTGCTTCTACAACCTGCGCTGACGAGGGAGCCTCGACATGGCAAGGATGCCGCGTTCGTTCGACTTCGCGCGCCGCGCCGGACCGTCCGGCGGCGGCGCGCTGCGTTCGGTGCGCCGGGGACGCGTCTGGGTCCCTCGCGCCGCCCTCTGGACGGCCGCCGTCGTGGTGCTGGCCGGCGTCGCCCTGGTGCAGTTCGGCGAGAGCGGGGTTCCCGCCTGGCGCCGTCTGCGGGCCCAGGACGCGGAGCTTGCCCGCGAAGTGGACACGCTGACGCGCCGGAACGAGCAGCTGCGGCGCGACCTGCAGTCGCTGCGCGAGGACCGCGAGACGCTCGAGCGCCTGGCCCGCGAGAAGGCGGGCATGAAGAGGCCGGAGGAAGCGGTGCTGAAGGTGTTGCCGGCAGCGGACGCCGCGCAGGGCAGCGGGAACTGACCGGACCTTGACTTGCCGGCGGGGTCTGCCTATATTCCGCCCCGCGAAGCGGATTGGATGCGGGGTGGAGCAGTCTGGTAGCTCGTTGGGCTCATAACCCAAAGGTCACAGGTTCAAATCCTGTCCCCGCTACCACATGGGAAAGGCCCGGCCTCGGTCGGGCCTTTTCGCTTCCCGACCCGTGCCGGCGCCGCGGCGACAGCGCGGGGTCCGCCGCGACGTGCGACCGGCGTTTAGGGAGGGCGCGATGCGCAACCGCATGGGCCTGGTCTACGGCGTGCTGGTGACGCTGATCTGCGCGCTCGGCGTCTGGTGGGTCTACTACCTGACGGTCGAGGGGCGCCTCTACGTCGAGCACAGCCTGCAGAAGATGGCGAACGATCGCCTCCACGCCGCCTTCCTGGTGCGCACCGATCCCGAGGTGCGCGCCGATCCTGAACGCTGGCTCGGCCCCTCGTTCCCCCACCTCGTGTTCCGCCGCACGCCGCACGGGATCGAGACCGAGATCGACCCGGGCCTCGTTGCCCAGCTCGAGGACGAAGGGCGCCGGCGCCGCAACATGTTCCTCTACGAAGGCGCGTTCTTCCTGCTGCTGCTTTTGGCCGGCTCGACCATCCTGGCGGTCTCGTGGCGCCAGGCCGAGCGCTTCAAGCGGGCGCGCGAGCTGTTCCTGGCCGGGGCCACGCACGAATTCAAGACGCCGCTGGCCAGTCTGCGCCTCTACACCGAGACCCTCGCGCGCGAGGGGCTGCCCGGCGAGGCGCGTGGGCGCATCCACAAGCGCATGGTCGAGGACGTCGTGCGCCTGGAACACCTGGTCGACGACATGTTGGCCATGAGCGCGGACGACACCTTCGCCGTGGGCCCCAGCGTGCGGCTGGACCTGTTCCAGGAGACGCAGTCCGTACTGGACGGGTTGCGGCCCCTGGCATCCGACCACGGCGCCGCCTTCGCGCTCGCCGGCGCGCCCGGGGCGGTCGTCATGGGCCAGAGGCTCTACTTCGCGCTGGCCCTGCGGAACCTGCTGGTCAACGCGATCAAGCACAGCCCCGCGCCCGTGCGCGTCACCGTGAGCGTCGAGCGCGGGCGACGCCACCACCGGGTCGTGGTGACCGACGACGGGCCCGGCATCCCGCGCAAGCTGCAGGCGCGGGTCTTCGACTGCTTCTACAGCACGACCGGCAACCAGCGCCAGGGCGGCGCCGGTCTGGGCCTCTACCTGGTCCGCCGGAACATCGAGAGCATCGGCGGCAAAGTGGGCCTGCAGAGCGACGATGGAAGGGGCTGCACCTTCACGCTGACCCTGCCGGCCGCCCCGGCCGAAGCCTGAAAGGAGCGCGATGAAGCGCCGCATCCTGGTCGTCGAGGACGACGCGCACCTGGCCGACGGGCTCGGCATCAATCTGGAACTGGAGGGCTACGAGCCGATCCTGGCCGCCAGCGCCGAGGACGGCCTGGCCGCCTGGCGGCGCGGCGGCGTGGATCTGATCCTGCTGGACGTCATGCTGCCGGGCATGGACGGCTTCGCCTTCTGCGCCCATGTGCGCCACGCCGGGGACCGCGTCCCGATCCTGTTCCTGACCGCGCGCGGCGCGGGCCAGGACCGCATCCGCGGGCTGGACGAGGGCGGCGACGACTACATCACCAAGCCGTTCGACCTGCAGGAGCTGCTGGCGCGCATCAAGTCCATCTTCCGTCGCCAGGACTGGCTGCGCGCCCAGGACGTGCCGGCCACCGTGCGCATCGGGCGCGCCGAGGTGAACCTCCGCACCTACGAAGCGGTGACGCCGGACGGCAGGATCGAGCTCAAGGAGAAGGAGGCGATGATCCTGCGCCTGCTCTGCGAACAGCAGGGCGAGCCCGTGGACCGCCAGACCATCCTCGATCGCGTGTGGGGCTTCGACGCCTGCCCGACGATGCGCACGGTCGACAATTTCATCCTCTCGCTGCGGAAGATCGTCGA
>VGXH01000431.1 GCA_016873405.1 bacterium | reverse complement strand
ACCGGGTACGCCTCCCTCGCCGAGACCGGATTTCGCCTTCGCAGAAGGGCAATTCCCTCATCCTCGCTCGGACCTTCGTGAATAGTCCGGGCTAGTCCCGGCGGCCCGCCACCTCGTCGAGGGCGCCCTGCCAGATGGCCAGCGCAGTCGACAGCCGCCCGTGCCACAGGTTCCAGGCCATGTGGCCGCCGAAGTAGCCCGCCTGCGCGAGCACCAGCAGGGGCCAGCGTCGTCGCGGCCAGTGTTTGCGCAGCAGGTGGACGTGGCTGCGACTGCGCAGCCAAGCCCGGTAGGGGCTCTCCTGCCCCAAGGACGCCGACACCTTGTGGAGGACGAGCGCACGGGGAACGTGCAGAATCCTGCCGCCGGCCGCGCGCGCGCGCAGCGAGTAGTCCGAGTCCTCGCCGTAGAAATGGAACGTCTCGTCGAGCAGGCCCAGCTGCCGCAGCGCCGCGTGCTTCACCATCAGCGCGCAGCCCGTGCCGTAGTCGACATAGCGAGGCTGCGGGTCGAGCCGACCGGCCAGCTGGCGAATGCCGGCGTGCCGGCACCAGCCGCTGCGGCTGCCGACGACGCCCCCGTCATACCAGACGCGCGCGGGATCGTCCGCGTAGCAGATCCCCGGCGTCGCCAGCCAGGCCGACGGATCGTCGGCCAACGCGCGCGCCAGCGTCTGCAGGCTGCCTTCGGGCACGACGGTGTCGTTGTTCAGCAGGAGGACCAACGGCTCGCCGTCCTCGTCCATCAGTTGCGCCATCGCCAGGTTGTTGCCGCCGGCCCAGCGCAGATTCGAGCCGGCTTCGATGATCTCGACGCCCGGATGGTGCTGGCGGGTCCACGGCACCGAAGCGTCGGTCGAACCGTTGTCGACCAGGACCACGCGCAACCCGTGGTAGCGGCTGTCGCGCAGCGAGGCCAGGCAGTCGCGCAGGTAGTGGACGCCGTTCCAGTTGACGACGACCACGACGAGCGGCGGCAGCGGCGCCCGCGGCTGCCGGGCTCGCAGGCCGTCGCGCTCATACACGGCGGCTGACCCGGTACTCGGTCTCGGGCCGGCGGCCGGCCACGATCATCTCGGCGATGAGCCCCAGGCTCACGAACTGCAGCGAGATCACCATCAGCACCAGGCCCAGCACCAGCATCGGCCGCACGCGCAACCCGTGGCCCAGGAGCCACCAGACCATGAAGTAGAGGCAGATGCCGCCGCCGACGGCCAGGCAGACCAGACCCAGGCGCCCGAAGAAATGCAGCGGGGATGTCCGTTTGGCATGCAGGAAGTACACGGTCAGCAGATCCAGGAACCCGTTGACGAAGCGGGCAGGTCCGTACTTCGTGCGTCCGTGCTTGCGCGGGGCGTGCCGGACCGGCAGCTCCGCCACCCGGAACCCGTCCAGGTGCGCCAGGGCCGGAACGTAGCGGTGCATGTCCCCGTACAGACGCACGCGTTGCGTCACCTCGCGCCGGTACGCCTTCAGGCCGCAATTGAAGTCATGCAGGCGCAGGCCGCACATGCGGGCGGTGAACCAGTTGAACACCTTGCTCGTCTGGTTCTTGACCAGACTGTCCTGGCGCTTCTGCTTCCAGCCGGAGACCAGGTCGTAGCCCTCTGCCAGCTTGTCGAGCAGGGCCGGGATCTCGGCGGGGTCGTCCTGCAGATCGGCGTCCATGGTCACCACGACGGCGCCGCGCGCCGCGCTGAAGCCCGCCGCCAGCGCCGCGGCCTTGCCGAAGTTCCGGCCGAGCGACAGGCCGTGCAAGCGCGGCTGTTCGCGAGCCAGGCGCTCGGTGACCGCGAACGTGTCGTCCGAGCTGCCGTCGTCGACGATCCAGATCTCCCAGTCCAGGCCGCGCGCGTTCGCCGCGGCGGCGATCCGCTCGACCAGCTCCGGCAGCGACTCGGCCTCGTCGAAGGCCGGCACGACGACCGAGAGGTCGCAGGTCGCTCCGTCAGCCCGTTCCCCGTCCCGCACGGTCACGCCCGCCGCCTCCTGGCCAGCGCCCACGCCACCTCGCGGCGCAGGCCTTCCTCGAACGCGATCGTCGGCCGATAGCCGATCGTCCGCTCCACGTGCGTCCGTTCGGCGAAGGTGTCGCGCACGTCGCCGTCGGCGGCGGGCCGATAGGCGACGGTGGCGGCCACGCCCGGCTCCTGCTCGCGCAGCAGGCGTCCGAGCAGCTCGAGCGACTCGCCGAACGCCACCCGGCTGCCGCCGCCGGTGTTGAAGACCTCCCAGGGGCGGTCGCAGGCGACAGCCAGCAGGTTCGAGCGCACCGCGTCGCCCACGTAGGTGAAGTCGCGCGTCTGGGCGCCGTCGCCGTAGACCTCGAAGACGCGCCCGTCCAGCGCGGCCTCGATGTACCTGCGGAACGCCATGTCCGGGCGCTGGCGCGGCCCGTAGACCGTGAAGTAGCGCAGGCTGCTCGTGGGCACGCCGAAGTTGGCCGAATAGAGCACGCACAGGTGCTCGGCCGCCATCTTCGTCACGCCGTACGGCGACAGCGGCTGCGGCAGGGCCTGCTCGGTCACCGGCAACTGGTCCTGGTCGCCGTAGACCGAGCTGCTGCTGGAGTAGACGAAGCGCGCGAGCGAGTCGCGGACGGACGGCTCGCGGCAGGCCTCGAGCAGCCGCTGCGTGGCCATCACGTTGCGACCGAGATACTCCGCGAAATACGCGCCCCAGCTGGCGCGAACGCCGGCCTGGGCCGCCAGGTGGAAGACCGCGCGCTG
>VGXH01000430.1 GCA_016873405.1 bacterium | reverse complement strand
GCAGCCGGCCGGCTCCCACGGGCGCGCCGACCAGACCGGGCAGTTCGTCGCCGGCCCCAAGCACGAGGGGCTGGCCGTTGAGCTGCACGGTGGGACTCTGCAACGTGGCGGCCGACAGCGTGTACCGCCCCCCGGCCGCCGGCACCTGCAGCATCCGGGTGGCCGTCGTGCTCGTGTTGATCACGAGCAGCGCCACACCTCCCGGCGCGTTGCGCTGGCAGTGCGCGTAGACGCGCAGGCCCGTTTCGGCCGGCACCCCCGCATCCAGCACGGTCGCGCCCATCACCCGGCGCCACAACAACGCACCCCAGTAGTTGGGCTTCGGCGCGAAGGTGTCCTCATCCAGCAGTCCATACGCGCTCGCGACCAGCGTGTTGTGCATCACCACCGACAGCCCTTGCTTCGCGAGGCGGCCCATCTGGTCGAGATAGCGAAACGTGTCGAGGAACGTCGACCCCCACGGATTCCCGCCGCAGGCCGCGTCCGCCGTCTCCGTGAGCCACAAGGGCTTGCCGGGTTCGAACTCGTCGCGCAGCCGCTTGTAGAACGCGAACGTCGTGTCGGTGCGCGACAACCAGCCGTCCGTGAGCGCCTCCGCGGCCGACGTCTGCATCATGGGCGCGCAACGTTTCGACACGGCGCCGTAATGGTGGTACGACACGGCGTCGAGGCCCGGCCCCGCAGCCTTCAACATGTCGCGCGATGCAATCATCTCGAGGCCGGGCAGCCCCGCGCCAGCCGGTGCGTCGGACTCGTTGACCGACCCCGGACCGACGATGAGCATGTCGGGCGCGGCGCTTTTGACAGACGCGCGGAACGCCTTGAAGTCGCGGGCGTAGGCGGCAGCATCGTAGCCAGCCGGCGCGCCGCCCAGCGCCGTGACGTTGGGCTCGTTCATGAACTCGGCCGCGGCAATACGGCCGCCGGCCTCCTTCGTGAACGCCAGCCAGCGCTGGGCATGACCGGGTGTCCACACGCCGTCGGCGCCCCTTGACCCGGCGCTCGTGGCGAACGACGTCACGATGGCGCCGTCGACCGCACGAGCGAAGTCGATCACGCCTTTCCATTGCTCGCGCGTGAGGACTCCGCCGAACCCCGCGGGCGGCGCGGCGGGCGGCGTGTCGCTGTCGGCGAACCATGTGGAGTTGGCCCATGTGCCGCTCACGCGCACGTACGCCGGGCCGAGGGCCGCAGCGAGCGCGCGCAGGCGCGGCGATGCGAGGTCGACGGGCGGCCGCATGGCGTAGATGTCGGGATTGCGGAAGGCCGGCGGGCTCGTCGGGTCGGCAGCAGCTTTGGCCAGAATGGCATCGAGCGCGGGGCCGTAGGGCGCCCAGAAGCGCCCACCCGTCACCTCGACCATCTCCACGTTGTACGACTGGAACCGGAGGTCTACCGTCCCAACCCTCGCCATCGTCGACGGCGTGACCGCAGGGACCGCCGGCGGCGCGCCGCCTTGTGCAGCCAGGCCTGCCGATACAAGCGCGGCCCCGACGATTGCGCCCAAGATTCTTGTCATGTGTCCGCCCCCCGCCGGGGAATTGTAGCGAGAAAAGCAGCCCGGGGCTGAATATCCGGCGCGGCCGGAGGCCGCGGAAATTCAGCCCCGGGCTGCTTGTCTACCGCGCGGCGGCGGCGGCGCGCAACTGCGCGGCCGCCGGGTCGCGCGGGAACAGCGCCGTCAGCCGATCCGCGATGGCCAGCACCTCCGCTCGGCGGCCGCGCTTCAGATAATGGTCGCCCAGCGCGAACAGCAGGTCGCCGTCCTCGGGCTCCAGCGCCACCGCCCGTTCGAGGACGGGCGTCGCTTCGTCCATCCGCCCCAGTTGCTGCAACAGCAACCCGAAGTTGTATTGCACGCGCGCCTGGTCCGGCTGCCCCGCCGCCGCGCGCCGCAGCCAATCCACAGCCTCCGCTGGCCTGCGCATCTCGACCAGCAGCAGCCCCAGCGAATACGCGGCATCGTGGTTGTCGGGATACGCAGCCGTCACCTGCCGCAGCAGCGTCTCCGCCTCAGCATTGCGGCCCAGCCCGCTCACCAGCACCGCCAGGTTCATCTTGGCGGGGAAGAACAGGTCGTCGATCTTCAGCGCGAGTCGATAGTGCGCCTCCGCCTTCGCCACGTCGCCCAGGTTCCCATACAGGTTCCCCAGGTTCATGCCGGAACCCGAGAAGTCCAGGGAGTGGGACATCGCAGCCTCGTACTCGCGCACGCCTGCCGCGAACGCTTCTTGCTGGTACGGCTTGAGCGTGTCGCGGGGCGACCCGGCCAGCGCGGCAACTGCGTCGAGACGCACGGCCTTCAACGGATCCGACACCAGCGGCGCCAGCGCCGCCACGCGCCGCGCGGGATCGGGCTCGAACGCCGTCGATGCGGCCACGTAGCGCATCAACGCCTCATCCGATGTCAACGCCGCGCGGAACACCTGCGACGTGGCCTCGCCAGGAAACCGCTGCAGGTAGTGCAACGCCGTTGCCCGCACGATCACCGGCTGCAGCGTGTCTCCAGCCAGACGCCGGAGCTCGCCGGCCGACGCCGGATCGTTGCGCCGCGCGGCGGCGAACGTCGTGCCGTAGTGCGGCAGCTGCGCGCGGCCGTACCAGTCGCGATACGCCTTCACCGACCATGCCACCGGCTTGTCGGCATGACACCCTGCCTGCCCGCAGGCGTTGGGCGTGCCAATCGACGCCGTCAGGTCGGGCCGCGGCCGCCGGAAACTGTGATCCGCAC
>VGXH01000429.1 GCA_016873405.1 bacterium | reverse complement strand
GGGAGTAGCAAGTGGATCCGTACCGGACCAACAAGATGACGCACGCGATCCTCGAGGTGCTGTCGGAGCTGCTGCAGTCGCAGGTCAAGGACCCGCGCGTGGGCTTCGTCACCCTCGGCGGGGTCAAGCTGAACCGGGACCACTCCGTGGCCGAGGTCTTCTTCACCGTGATGGGCGAGGGCGCGAACCCCGAGCAATCGCTGGAGGGCCTCAAGAAGGCGCGCGGCTTCCTGCAGGGGAAGCTGGCCAAGACGCTCGGGCTGCGGACGGCGCCGGAACTGCGGTTCACCCACGACGAGACGCTCGAGCGCAGCGTGGCGCTGGACAGCGTGCTCAACGAACTCAAGGACAAGGGCGAGTTCCTGACCGAGGAACAGAAGCGCCGCCGGCTGTGCCTGGACGACCTGCAGCCGCCCGCGCACCTGCTGACGGCGCTGCGCCTGGCGAAGGTGGTGTGGGTGGTGCCGCACCACAATCCCGATCCCGACGCCACGGGCAGCGCCCTGGCGCTGGGCGAGGCGCTGGCGGCGATGGGCCGCGAGGTGCGGGTGCTGGGGTATCCGGACCCGCCGGTGGGCCTGCTGGACCTGCCGGGATTCGGCGACCTGCTGCTGAGCGACGACGCGCCCGCGGCGTTCGCCGCCCAGCCGCCCGACACGGTCGTTCTGGTCGACTGCCACCGCATCGACCGCACCGGGCCGCTGGAGGAGACGCTCGCGCGCTGCGAGACGCGCCTGTCGATCGACCACCACCTGGTCAGCGGGCGGCGCTCGCCGGAGCCGGGTTGGCTGGAGGCCCGCAGCTGCTCGACCTGCACGCTGATCCACCAGGTGATCGTCGAATTGGCGAAAGGCGACGCCGGCGAGGATGGCGATGGCGATCCGCCGTTCGAGCTGACCCACTCGATGGCGACCAACCTCTACGCCGGCCTGGTCAACGACACCGGCGGCTTCCGCTTCGACAACACGGCGCCGTTCAGCTTCGAACTGGCGCGCCGGCTGTCGGCGATGGGCGTGGACACGGCGCTGGTGGCCAAGCAGACGCTGCACCGCTATCGGCGCGCGGGCATCGAGCTGATGCAGCGCGTGCTGGCCACGTTCACCTGGCACGATCGCGACCGGATCCTCTCGCTGTACGCCACGCGGGCCATGCTGGCGGAGACCGGCGGCTCGATGACCGACACCGAGGGCTTCGTGAACATCGCCACCGCGGTCGACGGCGTCAGGTACGTGATCTTCCTGAAGGAGATCGGCGACGAGACCTGGCGCGCCTCGCTGCGCGTGCGCGGCGACGGCGACGTGCAGCAGGTGGCCGCCCGCTACGGCGGGGGCGGGCACCGCGCGGCGGCCGGCTGCACCATCGAGGGCGGGCTGGAACAGGTCCTGGCCGACCTGGTGGCCCAGCTCGCGGCCCTGCCGGGCGCATGAGCGCCGACCCGCGCGCGGGCGGCCTGCTGCTGGCCGACAAGCCGGCGGGCGTCACCTCGCGCGCCGTGGCGGCGCGCGCGCTGTGGGCCCTGACGCAGACGTACCCCCAGTTGAGAGCCCGGCGGCGGCGCGGCGCGGCGCCCGGCGACGCGCGATTCCGCGTCGGGCACGGCGGGACGCTGGACCCGCTGGCCACCGGCCTGCTGGTGCTGCTGCTGGGCCGGGCCTCGCGCCTGTCGCCCTACCTGCTGGGCATGGACAAGACCTACCTGGCCACGGTGCGCTTCGGCGTGGCCACCGACACCCTGGATGCCGACGGCGAGGTGACCGCGACGGCGCCGCCGCCAGCGGGGGGGGCGAACGCCGTGGCGGCGCTGCTGCCGCAGTTCACCGGGATCATCGCCCAGGTGCCTCCCGTCTACAGCGCCATCAAGCGCGATGGCCGCAGCCTGCACCTGGCCGCGCGCGCGGGCCAGGAGGTGGCCGAGCCGCCGGCCCGCGAGGTGACCATCCACGCGCTGCGCCTGGTGGCCGCGCGCTGGGACGCCGAGCGCCCCGAGGTCGACCTGGAGATCGCCTGCTCGAGCGGCACCTACGTGCGCTCGCTGGCCCGCGACCTGGCCGCGGCCGCGGGCTCGCTGGGCCATGTGGCCGCGCTGCGGCGCACCACGGCCGGCCCGTTCGCGGTCGACCACGCGCTGCCGGGCGTGATGGAGGCCGACGGCGCCGCCCTGGCCACGGCGATCATCCCGGCGCGGCACGCCCTGCCGCACCTGCCCGAGTTGCCGCTGACCGCCGAGAGGGCGCGCGCGGTGCGCAACGGCCGGCAGCCGCCGCCCGACTGGTACGCGCCGCTGCCGCCCGGGTGCGCGCAGGCGCAGCTGGTGACCGCTGACGACCTGGTGGCGGTGGTCGAGATGGTGGGTGATGGTATGTGGCGTCTGGACACCGTGCTCCCGGCCGTGGAGGAGACCCGCGCATGAGGATGATCCGCCTCAGCGAGCAATACGTGGGCGAACTGATCGAAGGGCGCATCGGCCGCCGCGGGCCGCAGCTGCCGCCCAGCGCGCTGGCCGTCGGCGCCTTTGACGGCCTCCACCGCGGCCACCAGGAGCTGCTGCGCGGCGTGCTGGCCGCGCGGGACCGCCTGGGCCTGGGCGCCGGCGCCGTCTTCACGTTCACGCGCCACCCGCGCCAGACCCTGGACCCGGCCGGCGCGCCGTTCCTGCTGACCACCTGGCGCGAGAAGCTGTCCGTGCTGAAGGAGCTGGGCTGCCCGGTGGTGGTGGCGGCCGAATTCTGCCC
>VGXH01000428.1 GCA_016873405.1 bacterium | reverse complement strand
TTGGGCTCGGCCGTGCGGCGCTGGCCGTCGACGACGACGAACCTCCGCTCGTCCAGCTTGATCGCCGTGTTCTCCAGGCCCAGGTCCGCCGTGTTGGGCCGGCGGCCGATGGAGATGAGCACCTTGTCGAAGGTCTCGACCGACTGCTCGCCCTTGGCGGTCTCGAAGGTGACCTCGACGCCGTCCTTCTTCTCGTTCAGGCCGGCCACCTTCGTCTCCAGCCGGAACCCCGCGAATTTCGTGTCCAGCCGCCGCTTCAGCACCGAGACCAGGTCGCGGTCGGCGCCAGGCAGTAGACCATTCGTCATCTCGACCACGCTCACCTTGCTGCCCAGCGACGCGTACACCGAGCCCAGCTCCAGCCCGATGTAGCCGCCGCCCACCACCAGCATCGTCGCCGGCACGTCCTTCAGCTCCAGGGCGCCGGTCGAGTTGATGATGCGGTCGCTCCTGGTCACGCCCGGCAGCATGATCGGCTGCGAGCCCGTCGCGAGGATCGCCTGCTCGAACTTCATGTCGCCGACGGCGCCGTCCTGCGCGGTGACCACCAGCGTGTGCGCGTCCTTCAGCTTCGCCGTGCCCCGCACGTAGGTGAGCTTCTTCTGCGCCACCTTCTGGCCCAGGCCGCCGGTCAGCTTCCCGATGACCTCGTCCTTCCAGGCGCGCACGCGGTCGATGTCGATCTCGGGCGCGGCGAACTTGACGCCGATGGCGGCGCTCTCGTGGGTTTCGTCGACCAGCTTGGCCACGTGCAGCAGCGCCTTGGAGGGGATGCAGCCGCGGTACAGGCAGACGCCGCCGGGGTTGACCGCCGGGTCGATGAGCGTCACGGCCAGGCCCAGCTCGGCGGCCTTGAAGGCGGCGTGGTAGCCGCCCGGGCCGGCGCCGACGACGACCAGCTGGGCAGTGGCGGGAATGACGTCGCTCACGGGATCATCCCTTCAGCACGAGGTTCAGGGGCTCTTCGACCGCTTCGCAAAGCCAGCGCAGGAAGCGGGCGCCGTCGGCGCCGTCGATCACGCGATGGTCATAGGTCAGCGACAGCGGCATCATCAGCTTGGGCGTGAACTGGCCACCGTTCCAGACCGGCGCCATCTCCGAGCGCGAGACGCCCAGGATGGCCACCTGCGGCGCGTAGACGATGGGCGTGAACGCGGTGCCGCCGATGCCGCCCAGGTTCGAGATGGTGAAGGTGCCGCCTTCCATCTCCGCGGGGGAGATCTTGCGGTCGCGGGTGCGCTGCGCGGCGTCGTTCAGCTCTTGGGCCAGCTTCTCCAGGCCCTTGCGGTCGGCGTCGCGGATCACCGGCACCAGCAGGCCGCTGGGGGTGTCGACCGCCACGCCGATGTGCACGTAGTCCTTCAGCACCAGTTCCTTGTGCGCCAGGTCCAGGCTGCTGTTGAAGCGCGGGAACGCCTTCAGCGCCGCGGCGCAGACCTTCAGAAGCAACGTGGTCATGGTCAGCTTGCCGCCGGCGGGCGCCGATTCGTTGTACTTCCGGCGATACTGCTCCAGCCGCGTGATGTCCGCGCGGTCGTACTGCGTGACCATCGGGATGGTCGACCAGGCGTAGCCCATGGCGTCGGCCGTGATCTCCCGCACGCGCGACAGCGGCTCGGTGTGGACCGGGCCCCACTTCGTGAAGTCGGGCAGGGGGCGCTGCGCGTGCAGGCCGGGGAACTCGGCGCCGCCGGCTGCGGCGCGGCCGCCCCCGGTCACACGCTGCATGGTGGCGCGCACAAAGGCGCGCACGTCGTCCTCGCTGATGCGGCCGGCCGGGCCGGTGCCCTGCACCTGGTAGATATCCACGCCCAACTCGCGCGCCAGACGGCGGATCGAGGGCGCCGCGGGGGCCACGGCGTCGCCGGTGCGCACCGTGGTCAGGTCCACCGGTACGTCGGCGAAGCGCGGGGGCGGGGCGGCCTCGACCGCCGGGGGCAGGGGCTGCGCGGCGGCCACCGGCGGGCGCGCGGGAACCGGCGCAGCGGCGGGCGCCGCGGCCGGCTTGGCCGCCGCGGCCCCCGTCTCCAGCTTCATGATCACGTCGCCGATCTTCACCACCGAGCCCTCGCCGACGAGGACCTCGGTGATGACGCCCGCCTCGGGCGCGGGGATCGCCACGACGGCCTTGTCGGTCTCCATCTCCAGCAGCGTCTGGTCGGCCGTGACGCGGTCGCCGGCCTTCACGACCAGGCTGATCACGGTGCCCTGCTTGACGCCGTCGGAGACTTCGGGAACGCGAATGTCCTGTGCCATCTTCTTCCTTGCCTGCCCGTCGCCCAGATCAGTCGACGTGCGGGTTCTTCTTGCCGTGGCCGATGCCCAGGTCCTTCAGCGCCGCCTTCACGGCGGCCGTCTCCAGAACACCCTTGCCGGCCAGCTCGTGCAGCGCCGCCAGCGCGATATAGCGCGCGTCGACCTCGAAGAAGTCGCGCAGCTCCTTGCGCCCGTCGCTGCGGCCGAAGCCGTCGGTGCCCAGGATGTGGACCGGACCGGGGAACCACTTGGCCACCGTCGCCGGCAGCACCTTCATGTAGTCGCTGGCCGCCACGAACACGCCCTGCTCCTCGGCCAGGAGCTGCGCCAGGTACGGCTGCTTCTCCTTGCGCGTCGGGTTCAGCAGGTTCCAGCGCTCGCACTCGACGGCGTCGCGGTACAGCTCCTTGTACGAGGTGACGCTCCAGACGTCGGCCGCCACGCCGTACTTCGACTCCAGCAGCTCGGCCGCCGCC
>VGXH01000427.1 GCA_016873405.1 bacterium | reverse complement strand
GCTCCGCGAGGGCCGGCCCTGGACGCCGGCGCTGCCCTTCTACGCGGTGGTCGGCGATCCGGTCGGACACTCGCTGTCGCCGCGCCTGCACGGCGCGGCGCTGGCCGACCGGGCGTTGCCGCACGAATACCTGGCGCTGGAAGTCGCCGCCGAACAGCTGCCCGCGCTCAAGGCGCGCAGCGCGGATCTGGCCGGATTCAACGTGACGGCCCCCCACAAGCAGGCGGTGGCGGCGCTCTGCGATGGGCGCACCGACCAGGCGCGGGCGATCGGCGCGGTCAACACGGTGCGCGTCGAGGACGGCCGCTGGCTGGGCCACAACACCGACAGCGGGGGTCTGCTGGCGGTGCTGAGCCAACTGTGGCGGGGTGGCGGGCCGCCGGAGCGCGGCTTCGTCCTGGGCACCGGCGGCGCGGCCCGCGCGGCCGTCGACGCGCTGCTGCGCTGGGGGGTGCGTCACGTCGACGTGCGTTGGCACACGGCGGCCGGTCGCGACGCGTTCGCGGCGTGGTTGGCCGGCGGCGGGCTGGGGGACGGCGGGCCGGACGACGAGGTGACCTTGACGCCCCTGGCGACCGACCGGGAGCCGCCGCCGGCGGGTCCCGCGGCGTGGATCTGCTGCCTGGCGGGCGGCGTCGCCTGCCGGCCGTTCCTGCCCGCCGCCGCCGGCAGCGGGTCGGCGCTGCTGATCGATGTGCGCTACGGGGCGCAGCGGCCGGCCGAGGCGGCGCCCCTGGGCTTCGCCTTCTGCGACGGGCTGCCGCTGCTCCTGATGCAGGGCGGCCTCTCGTTTGCATGGTGGTTCGGGCCGCCGGTGCCGTGGGCGGCGATGCACGACGCCCTGCCGGGCGCCCGCGCCGCGCGATTCCCCTCCCGGAAACGACGGTCGACCTGAGTTCCTCGCCGGTCCGTTCACGGCTGCGTTCCCGCCTCCGGTCCGTCGTCGTCGCGCCGGCGTCGGCGCTGGTCGAATTGCTGCTGCCGGAGGCGTGCGCCGGTTGTGGCGCCACGGCCGGTCACGTCGCCTGGGAATCGGCCGGCCTCACGG
Source organism: bacterium (assembly GCA_016873405.1). The sequence goes on along the minus strand of VGXH01000427.1, from coordinate 1,685 downwards.
TGGCGGGCCTCAGGTCCTGGGATCGGCCGCACCTGTGCCGGGAGTGCGCCGCGAGCGTGCTTGCCACACCCTGCGTCCGCGTGCTGGATGCGGACGAGGACGAACCGCTGCCGGTCGTGGCCGCCGCTTCCACGTCCGCGCGCCTGACCCGAATGGTCGGCCTCTGGAAGTACCACGGCGTGCGCGGACTGGCCTGGCCGTTCGCGCGGGCGCTGACGGCCGCCGCCCGCGCGCAGCCGGGCGCGCTCGCGGCCGCCGGTTCGGCCATCGACACCGGGACCGCTGCCCTGGTCGCCGTCCCGCTGCACGAGCGGCGGCGGCGCGCCCGCGGCTACAACCAGGCGCAGATGCTGGCGGATCTCGCGGCGGCGGACCTGGGACTGACGCCGGCGCGGGCCGCTCTGACCCGCACCCGCGCCACGGCCCAGCAGGCGCGGTTGGTGGACGCGGCGGCCAGGCGCAGCAACCTGGACGGGGCGTTCGCGGCCCGGCCGCCCGCGCCCGGGCAGCGCCGCGCGTTGCTCGTGGACGACCTGGTGACCGCCGGCGCCACGGCGCGGGCGGCCGCGGCGGCCCTGCGCGCGGCGGGCTGGGAGGTGGCCGGCGTCCTGGCCCTCGGCGTCGCGCTGGCGCGGGCCGACGGCGCGGTCGGGGACGGCGCCGGCGACGGCCACGATGACAGCGATCTGTTCCGCGCCTGAGGAACGCGTTCGGCGCGCTCCTTCGGCGCCACCTCGTCGGCGCCACCTCGTCGGCGGCGCCTCGTCGTCGGCGCCCCATCGGCGCCACCTCGTCGGCGGCGCCCGGCCGCCCGCCCGGCCGGCCGCCCGCCGGCAGCGTTGACACCCCGCGGGCCGGTTCCTATCGTGGACGCGGCCGCGGGTGGAGCCGCGCGCGTGCACCTGGCAACGGAGGGTGGAGGACCATGAACAGGAAGCGCAGTCTCGAGGGGTTCGACGGTCGGGGACAGAAGGTGCTGGTCCGGGTGGACTTCAACGTGCCGCTGGACAAGGACCGGAACATCACCGACGACACGCGAATCCGGGAGACGCTGCCGACGATCGAGCGCCTTCTCGCGAGCGGGGCCGCCGTCATCCTGATGAGTCACCTCGGGCGACCGAAGGGCAAGCCCGATCCGGCCGCCTCGCTGCGTCCGGTCGCCGACCGGCTGGCCGAGCTGCTGCCCTGCCGCGTGCGCTTCGCCACCGACACGGTGGGACCCGACGCGGTCGCCCAGGCCGGCGGCCTGGCGGCGGGCGAGGTGCTGTTGCTGGAGAACGTCCGCTTCAACCCGGGAGAGACGACGAACGACCCGGGCTTCTCCCGCGGACTGGCCGCCCTCGGCACCTGCTACGTCAACGACGCCTTCGGCTCCGCGCACCGCGCCCACTCTTCGACCGTCGGCGTGACGGCGCACTTCCCCCTCAATCGCTCCGGCCTGCTGATGGAGCGCGAACTCGAACACCTGGGCGCCCTGGTCCGCGACCCGGCGCGGCCCTACGTGGCGATCCTGGGCGGGGCCAAGGTCAGCGGCAAGGTCGACGTGATCCGCAACCTGCTGGGCAAGGTCGACACGCTGCTGCTGGGCGGCGGCATGATCTTCACGTTCTTCAAGGTGGCGGGCCTGGGCATCGGCGCGAGCCTGCTGGACGAGGAGAGCCTGGAGGTCGCCCGCGAGATCACGG
>VGXH01000426.1 GCA_016873405.1 bacterium | reverse complement strand
CGCTCAGCTCGACTCGGCGACCGTCGCCGGCTTCCGCTGGCGCAACATCGGCCTGGCCAACCACCAAGGGCGCATCACGGATGTTGACGGTATTCCGTGGCCGTCACGCACGTACTACGTGGCCACTGCGGGTGGTGGCGTGTGGAAGACCACCAACGCGGGCACCACGTTCCGCCCGGTCTTCGAGAATGAGCGCGTGTCCTCCGGCGGCATGCTCGCCATCGCCCCGTCCGACACGAACACCGTCTACTACGGCACCGGCGAGCCCAACGGCCGCAACTCCGTGTCGCCGGGCGCTGGCGTCTGGAAGACGACCAACGGCGGGCGCACCTGGGAGTTCCTCGGCCTGAAGGAGACGCAGCACATCGGCCGCGTTGTCGTTGATCCGAAGAACAAGGACGTAGTGTACGTGGCGGCGGTCGGCGCCCTGTGGGCGACCAACAAGGATCGCGGCCTCTACAAGACCACGGACGGCGGCAAGACGTGGCAACTGAAGAAGTTCATCAATGACTCCACGGGCTTCATTGACGTGGCGCTCGACCCGCGTGACTCGAAGGTCGTTTGGGCGGCCAGCTATCAGCGTATCCGCGGCCCGTACTTCATGTATTCCGGCGGCAAGGGTTCGGCTCTCTGGAAGAGCACCGACGCCGGTGAAACGTGGACCGAGGTGAAGGGCGGAGGACTGCCCGAGACTACGAAGGGGCGCATCGGCATCGCGATCGCGTTGTCGAACCCGGACGTGATGTACCTGATGCTTGAGGCGGACACCGCGCCGAACCTCAAGAAGGATCCGGCTGTGAAGGCGCAGAAGTCGCCCAGCGGGCTCTGGCGCTCGGCGGACGGCGGCAAGACGTGGGAGAAGCGGAATGACGAAAACGTCCGCCCCTTCTACTACTCGCAGGTGCGCGTCGCGCCGAACAATCCGGATCGCGTCTTCTGGTCGTCCACGCCCGTCAAGTACTCCAATGACGGCGGCAAGACGGCCGGCAATGCCACGGTCGGCATCCACGTGGACCATCACGCGATGTGGATCGATCCCAAGGATCCCAGCCACATCGTCGTCGGCAACGACGGTGGCGTGTCGCAGACGTGGGACGGGGGCGGCAACTGGGACGCGAACAACGTGCTCCCCGTCGGGCAGTACTACAACGTCTCCGTGGACATGAGCGTCCCGTACAACGTCTGCGGCGGCGCGCAGGACAATGGTTCGTGGTGCGGCCCATCGCGGCGGCGCCAGGGGACGATCACCAATTCGATGTGGTGGACGTACAACGGCGGCGACGGCTTCGTGACCGCCAATGATCCCTCGAACGCCGACATCATCTACGGCACGTCGCAGGGCGGCAACATCGGCCGCTATCGCGTCTCGACCGGCGAGCGCACGGCGCTGGTGAAGCCGGCCTGGCGTCCGCGCTACATGCAGTGGGAGGACTCGATCCTCGTCGACCGGCCCGACACCACCAAGCCGATGACGAAGGAACAGCAGAAGCGCCAGCAGGCTTTGCGCGCGGCGCAGAAGAAGGACTCGGTGGATGCGGACCTGCGCTGGAACTGGAACACGCCGTACTTCATCTCGCCGCACAACCCGTCGGTGCTCTACTTTGGGTCGAACCGCGTCCTGAAGTCCACCAAGCAGGGCGACGAGATGTTCTTCATCTCGCCGGACCTCTCGTACGCCGACACGACCAAGGCGCGCATTTCGATGCGCACCACGGGAGGCATCACCACCGACGCCACGGGGGCCGAGACGTTCGGCACTATCGTCTCGCTCAACGAGTCACCCATCCGCCCGGGCATCCTGTTCGCCGGCACGGACGACGGTCGCCTCTGGTCATCGTGGAATGACGGCGGCACCTGGACGGAGCACAGCAAGAACGTGCCGGGCGTGCCGGGCGGCACTTATGTGTCGCGTATCGAGCCGTCGCACTTCGATTCGCTCACGTTCTATGTGACGTACGACAACCACCGCCGCGGCGACTTCACGCCCTATGTCCTGATGACCAAGGACGGTGGCAAGACCTTCCAGTCCATCGTGGGCAACCTCCCCACCGGCGGGCCGGACTTCGTCTATGTGATCCGCGAAGACCTCAAGAACCCCGACCTGCTCTTCGTCGGCACGGATGTGGGGGTCTACGCATCGCTCGACCGCGGCAAGTCGTGGGCGAAGTTCATGGCTGGCCTGCCCACCGTGCCGGTCAACGACCTGGTGATTCATCCGCGCGACGGCGAACTCGTGGCCGCGACGCACGGGCGCAGCTTCTGGATCGTGGACATCAACGCCCTGCGACAGGTGGACGCAAAGGTCGCTGCGGCGCCGGCCCACCTCTTCAAGCCCCGGACCGCGTACCAGTGGGGGGAGAAGCCCTTCAACGGTGAGTCGGTGGGGCAGAACCTGTTCCAGGTGCCGAGTCCGCAGTACGGCGCTGAGATCGTGTACCGGCTCGCGCAGTCGAACACCGGCCAGGTGCGCGTGGTCATCCAGGACGCTTCGGGTGACACACTCCGCACGCTCAACGGCCCGGGCGGTGCTGGCATCCAGCGCGTGACGTGGGACTTCCGCGGCAAGACACCGCCGAGCCCGAAGCTGTCACCGGCGGAGGTGCGCGACTCAATCACGAATGTCCGCAAGATCATCACCGCGCTCGACTCGATCGAGAAGGAAGGAACGCTTCCCAAGCCGTTGATTGACCGGTTCCGCACCGGTCTGACCGGCGGTGCTGACGCCATGCAGGCCAT
>VGXH01000425.1 GCA_016873405.1 bacterium | reverse complement strand
GGGTTCCCGAATCCGCGCGAGAAGGCCACCCGGGTCAGGGCGATCCCCTCGCCGCCGATGGCCGTCCGCACCACCTCGTCGGCGAAGTGGTGCGCGGTGGTCCGCACCTGGTCGGCGCCCGGCCGGTAGCGCTTGGTCAGCACCAGCTGGCGATCCGGCCAGGTCAGCAGGCTCAGGTTCACCGTCAGCGGCCAGTCGCCCGCAGCCGGCCCCTCGACCGTGCCCTCGATCGTCCAGCTGAACGGCAGGGTCTCCGGCTTGTAGCCCGGGCCGCCCACGTTGAACAGGCCGCTGAGCAGCAGGTCGTTGCCCACCACCTCCCGCAGCTTGGCGGCGGTCTCCTGGGCGGTGCGGCCGCCCGACAGCGCGCGGAAGTCGCCCATGCGGGCGTCCGTCTTCAGGACGGCCTGCTGGGTGTGCTGGATGGTGACCTCGGTGCGGCCGCCCTGCGCGGCGGCCGGCGACGCCAGCAGCGGCAAGGCGAACGTCAGCAGCAGCGACCAAAGCCGCATCGGGAAGGCGCGCGTGGCGGGTCGCGCGGGCGGCGTGAGGCTCATCGGGATCCGGGCTCCAGGTTGAAGTCGAAGGTGACGCCGAGGTCGGTCCCCCGGTATTGCGGCGGCAACGGCGGCAGCCGCGTGGCGCTGACGGCGCGCACGGCCTCGCGGTCGTAGACACCGATGCCGCTGTTGCGCACGAGCTTGACCTGCGAGACCACGCCCGCCCGGTTGATGACGAAATGCACGCTGCAGGAGACCAGCGCCCGGTCCCCGAACCCCAGTTGCCGCGGCTGCCAGTTGGCGACCACCCGGCTCTCGATCGCCTTCAGGTAATGGGCGAACGGGAAGTCGTTGTCCGTCCCGCTGACCGCCGGGCCCGTGACGCCCGCGTCCGCCCCCGGCTGGCTGGCCGGCGTCGCCGGCGCCGTCACCGGCGCGGTGATCTCCGGCGCCGGCTTCGCCGCGGCCGGCTTCGGCGCCTCCTTGCGCTCCTTGGGAGTCTCCTTCGGCTTCTCCTTCGGGAGTTCCTTCGGGGGGCGCGGCGCCTCCGGCTTGACCGGCGGCGTCTCCACCGGCGCCTGCGCCACGTCCGGCGGGACTTCCGGCGCCGCGTCCCGCGGCCGCGCCCGCGGCGCCTCAACGAGCCTGACGGCGATCACGTTCGGCATCCGCGCCGGCTGCATGGTCACGCGGTCGCCCCACAGCAGCAGCGCGGCGAACGCCAGCGCGTGCAGCACCATGGACGCGGGCACCGCGCGCGCCAGCATCTCAGCGCTTCTTCGGCGGGGCCGCCACCGGCTGGTCGGCCACCAGGCTGAGGTTCAGGAAGCCCTCCTGCTCGACGGCCGCCATCAGCTTCAGGACGAAGCCGTACGGCACCTCCTCGTCGCAGCGCAGGTAGACCGGCACCTTGTCCTTCTGCCGGGCCCAGGGCGCCAGCAGGCCGGGCAGATCGTCGATCGGCACGGCCTGCTCCTGGAAGAAGACCTGGCGCGTGGCCGTCACCGAGATGACCGGGCCCTCCTTGACCACGACCTCGCGCGTCTCCGTCTCCGGGAGGTTCACCTCGACGCCGCCCTGGATGTAGGGCGCCGTGAGCATGAAGATGATCAGCATGCACATCGTCACGTCGACCAGCGACGTGATGTTGATCGAGGCCATGGCCGAGTAGCCGCGTCGGCGCGTCGGCGCCATCAGATCGTCTCCCGTTCGTGCCGCTCGGGACGGCGCGGGGCTTCGCGCAGGGCGCCGGCCGGCGAGGCGGCGCTGGCCGCCTCCTCCAGGATGGTCCGCAGACGGTCCATCTCGTTGGCGACCAGGTCGATCTTGCGGACCAGCATGTTGTAGAACACCACGGCGGGGATCGCCGCGCCCAGGCCCGCCACCGTGGTGATCAGCGCTTCGGCGATGCCCGGCGCCACCACGGTGAGATTGGCGCTGTGCATCGAGGCCATGCTCCAGAAGCTGGCCATGATCCCCCAGACCGTGCCCAGCAGGCCGAGGAACGGAGCCACCGTGACGGTGGTCGACAGGATGATGACATAGCGCTCGAGGTGCTCGATCTCGAGGTAGATGATGCGCTCGCTCGCGCGGCGCACGCCGGGCAGGTCGCGGGCGGCGCCGGCCTCCACCAGCAGGCTGCCCAGGGGCAGGTCCGCGTTCCCGCGGCACCACACCTCCAGGTCCCGCCGCTCGGACTGCCCCGCCAGCCAGCGGTCGCAGTGTTCCCAGAACGCGAGGTGGCCGCGACGCAGCCGCGCCAGCCCGCGGGCCTTGTCGATGAAGACCGCCCACGAGAGCACCGAGAGCACCAACAGGATCAGGAGGATGAACTTGCCGAAGAAGGTCGACGTGTTGATCAGGTTCATGATGTCGCCGGCGGTCAGCGCACCGAGGAAGGGCGCCGGCGCGAGCGCAGCGGCGAAGGAGTGAGCCATCGGCTCTCCTTGGCGGAGCGTATGTTCTGGTGGAGGCCCGGTCTCGCTCCATCCGGACCGGATCCGCCCGGGCCCTCCTGGCCCGGCGCCGCGCCGGGCGCGGCCCGCGAACGATGGGCGGCCGCCGGTCGCCCCGGCGGCGCTGCAACCCCGAAGATGCACCCGGGTTCCCCCGGACGCCAGGCGGACGTCAGGCCTGTCCGCGCATCGCCTTCAGGGAGAAGGCGTCCGCGAAGTCGAACTTGTCGATGAAGTCGCGCAGCGAGTCGCGCTCCCGCTTGCGGTGCAGGCCCGCCTCGA
>VGXH01000424.1 GCA_016873405.1 bacterium | reverse complement strand
CGCCAAGACCGGTTGCGCCCAGACCGGTTGCGCCAACACCGCCTGCGCCTTGACCGCCGTGCCCGGCCGGGTATAGTTCGGATCGCCACCGCCCCACTTCCCGCGCACCGAGGCAGGGTCCCATGATCGACCGCTACGCCAGCCCCGAGATGACCCGCATCTGGTCCGACGAGAACCGCTTCCGCCTGTGGCTGGACGTGGAGACCGTGGTCTGCGAGGTCCGCGCCGAGATGGGGCAGATCCCCGTCGAAGCGGCCCGCGCCGTCCGCCAGCGCGGCGGCTTCGACACCGCCCGCGTGCTGGAGATCGAGGCCACCGTCCAGCACGATGTCATCGCCTTCCTGACCAGCGTCGCCGAGCACGTGGGCGAGGAGTCGCGCTGGGTGCACCAGGGCATGACCAGCAGCGACCTGCTGGACACGGCCTTCGCGCTGCAGGCGCGCGAGGCCGGCGCCGTCCTGCGCGCGGCTCTGGTGGCGCTGCTCGACGCCGTGGAGGCCAAGGCGCGCGAGCACCAGGGCACGGTCATGATCGGCCGCTCGCACGGCATCCACGCCGAGCCGACCACCTTCGGCCTGAAGCTGCTGGTCTACTGGGCGGCGCTCGAGCGCGGCCTGCGCCGCCTCGACGCCGCTCAGGCCGACATCGCGCACGGGCAGCTCTCGGGCGCCGTCGGCACGCTGGCGCACCTGGACCCCGAGGTGGAAGCGCGCGTGATGGCGCGCCTCGGCCTGGGCGTGGACCCGGCCTCGACGCAGGTGATCCAGCGCGATCGCCACGCGGCCTGGCTGGGCGCCCTGGCGCTGCTGGGCGCGAGCATCGAGCAGATGGCGGTCGAGATCCGCAACCTGCAGCGCACCGACGTGCGCGAGGTGGAGGAGCCCTTCGGCCGCGGCCAGAAGGGCAGCTCGGCGATGCCGCACAAGAAGAACCCCATCGTCAGCGAGAAGCTGACCGGCCTGGCGCGCCTGCTGCGCGGCTACGCGCACACGGCGCTGGAGAACGTGGCGCTGTGGCACGAGCGCGACATCAGCCACAGCAGCGTCGAGCGCATCGTCTTCCCGGACGCCTGCCACGTGCTGCACCACATGCTGGCGAAGATGCGCTGGCTGGTGACGGGGCTGGTCGTCCATGCCGACCGGATGCGGGCCAACATGGACAAGGTCCGCGGCATGTACTTCTCGCAGCCGGTCCTGCTGGCCCTGACCGAGGCCGGCGTCAGCCGCGAGGAGGCCTACGCCTGGGTGCAGGAGAGCGCGCTGCGGGTCTGGGACGCCGACCGCACCCTGAGGGACCTGGTCGAGGCCGACCCGCGCATCACCGCCCGGCTGACGCCGCCCGTCCTGGACGCCTGCTTCGACGTCACCGGACAGCTGCGCAACGTGCCCCGCATCTTCGCCCGGACCCTGGCCCGCCGGGACTGGTGAGCGGCGGGAACCCGGGCCCGGGACCGGGGGTATAAACCAGGTCGTCGTCTTGATTTCAATATTCAACAACTGACGGCGGCGACGGCAGTTAGCGATTGACGAGATCCCAGCGGCCGCGTAGATTCCGGCCCACACGGGTGACCTGGCCCGAGGACGTTCCAGGCACCGCCACTGTCCTGAAGGAGGCTTGACGATGCGGAAGTTCTTCCTGGTGGCCCTGGTCGCCGCGCTGGCCGTGGCCGTGGCGGCGCTGGCCGCCGAGATGCCCGGCAAGATCACGATCAAGGACTGCGCCGACACCAAGACGCCGGTGACGTTCGACCACGCGGCCCACGTCAAGGTCGCCAAGGACTGCGTCGGCTGCCACCACACCCAGAAGGACCTGACGGCCGAGACCGCTGCGACGATCAAGGTCGAGACGTGCGGCTCCTGCCACATCAAACCCGAGAAGCCCGAAACGCCCGCCTGCTCCGGCAAGAAGATGACCGACAACCCGTACCACATCAGCTGCATCCCCTGCCACAAGGACGCCCCCAAGGCCGCCGGCAACACGAAGGCGCCCGACAAATGCGCCGGCTGCCACCCGAAGGCCGGCGCCTGAGCCCGGCGCTGAGCCCAGGCTGAACGCCCCGGAGCCCCTCCCGAGCGGGAGGGGCTCCCGCGTTCGGGCACGGCCGCCGCGCCGCCGACTCGGCGCTTTGCCGGCCGGCGGGCCGATGCTAGATTGGGGGCGGCCCACCGATCCAGCGGCCCGGCCGCCCTCCCGACCAGCCCCGACGGAGCAGCATGGCAGCCCACGACGAGAGCTTCGCGCCGGTTCCGGTCGACCGCCTGGACGATGACGCGCTGCGCGCCCGCCTGCGCGCGCACGGCCTGACCCTCAGCACGGACGAGGCCCGCCGGGTCGCGGTCCTGCTGGGCCGCGACCCCTCGCTGACCGAGCTGACCCTGTTCGACACCATGTGGAGCGAGCACTGCTCCTACAAGAGCAGCCGTCCCCACCTCAAGAAGCACCTGCCGACCGAAGGCCCCAACGTCGTCGTCGGCCCGGTCGAGGACGCGGGGATCATCGACTTCGGCGGCTACGGCGGGCGGCGCTGGGGCATCATCTTCGCCCACGAGTCGCACAACCATCCCAGCCAGGTGATGCCCGTCGAGGGCGCGGCCACCGGCATCGGCGGCATCGTGCGCGATGTCTACTGCATGGGCGGCGAGGTGATCGCCACGCTCGACCCGCTGCGCTTCGGCTGGCCCGTGGACGCCCCGGGCGAGCAGGGCGCCGCGCACCGCGTGGACATCGCGCGCGACGTG
>VGXH01000423.1 GCA_016873405.1 bacterium | reverse complement strand
AAAAGAGCGTGATGATCGCGTCCTTGCCCGTCACGCCGGGGCGCAGCCGGCCGAGCAGCGTGACCTTGATCGCCGGCGGCACCTGCCACCACACCGTCCCGGTGGCCCACAGCGCCGCGGCGTCGGTGCGCACGACCGGCGTGCCGAGGGCGCCGACGCCGCCGTAGGTGTTGCTGTGGCTGTCGCTGGCCACGCACAGGCCGCCCGGGCGCGCGTAGCCTTCCTCCACCATGATCTGGTGGCCGATGCCGCGGCCGGCCGGGTAGGCGTCGAGGCCGTGCGTGGCGGCGAACTCGGCCAGCGTCCGGTACTTGGCCTGGTTGGCCTCGCCCAGGTCCTGGATGTTGTGGTCCAGCGTGAACACGGGCTGGCGCGGGTCGTGGATGCCGGTGATGCCCAGGCCCTTGAACTTGCCCAGCACGGCGGAGGAGTTGTCGTGCGTCATCACGTGGTCGGGCGCGATCGTGACGTAATCGCCGGCGCGGACCTCGTGCCCGGGCTTGAGGCCGACGGCGTGCGCCTGGACGATCTTCTCGATGACGTTCTGGGCCATGGGACATCCTCCACGGAAGGTGACCGGTCGGGCGACCGCCGACCAATCTAGCGGGCGGGGCCCCGGCGGACAATCGCCGGGGCCCCGCGCAGGGCCTGGTCGCGCCCGGGTCCCGTCAGGGCAGCGCGGGTCCCGGGTAGGCGTCGCTGATGTAGGCTTCCAGCGTGCGCAACTGCACTTCCCGGTCGCGGCTGATCGCCTTGACGCAGTCGCCGATCGAGATCAGGCCCGCCAGCTTGCCGCCGTCCATCACCGGCATGTGCCGGACGCGGGCCTCGGTCATCACGGCCATGACGTCGTCGATGCACGTCTCGGGAGTCGTGTAGATGACCTTGCGCGTCATGAGGTCCAGCACCGGCGTGTCCCGGGCGGTGCGGCCCAGTTCGGTCACGAAGCGCAGGTAGTCGCGCTCGGTCATGATGCCGCGCACGCGACCTTCATCCAGGATCAGGATCGCGCCCACGTTGGCGCGCACCATCCTGGTGACGGCTTCGAACACGGTGTCGTCGGGGCCGACCGACACCAGGGCGCGCTGGCTCTTCTCGGCGAGCAGTTCCCTGACGGTGCGCATGGCTGCCTCCCGGGGCAGGGGTGGGATGCCGCGTATCTTGAACTGATTCTACCCTGATTTCGGATCCGCGGCCAGTCCCGGGGCGGGCGGCTTGCCCGCGCGGCGGCGGCGCGGTACGATGCCGGGGACGCGCGCCATCACCCACACGGCCGGGGACGCTGCCATGTACCGTGACTTCGAGGACCTGCGCGACAACTGCCCGTTCAGCCTGCGGGCGGACATCGCCATCGATCTGCTGCACGACGACCCGCGCCGCCTGGCCGAGGTCTGGCCCGCGACCGCCGACGGCGGGTTCCGTCTGGCGCTGACCGACGCGGTCACGCGCTTCTGGGAGGACGAGGTGCGCCAGCGCGCCGGCGGCAAGCTGCCGGACGACACCATCGCCATCGAGATCATGGTCGACTCGTACACCGACCCGGACATGGGCTCGTCGCTGTACCTGGAACTGCACGCCTACTGCGGCACCGAGGGCGTCGGCGACCTGTGCTGGCGCGTGTTCGACGACGACGCACTGGAGCGCCGGTTCGCCCGCGACATGAGCTCGCGCGTCCTGGAACTGCTGGAAGCCGTGGCGCCCGGCCACGGCCTGCGCTGCGTGGTCGAGGTGGACGAGGTCGAGGAGGAGTAGCCCGGACTAACCCAGCAGCGCGCGGAGCGCCGAGCCGTCGGGCACCGGAGCCGCGCAGGTCATCCCGCGGCACACGTAAGCCAGGGCTCCGTCGTCCGCCGCGCGCTTGCCGGCCAGGGCCGGAGCCGCCGCGGCCAGCGCGGCGTCCGCGCCGTCGGCCCCAACGGCGACCGCCAGCGCCGCGTCCGGCCCGGCCGCGCGCGCGGCCGCCAGCAGCATGTCGCGGCGCGGGTCGTCGGGGCGCCCGGCCACGACCACGACCGCCGGCGGCGCCAGCAGCATCTGCGCCGCGCCGAGCCAGCCCGCCACGTCCAGCCCGGCGCGCGCCAGCAGGCCGCCGCGGGCCTTCAGCACGCGCTCGGCCTCCCGCAGGCGCGCCGTGTTCCCGGTCAGCAGCCCGAGCCTGGCCAGGACGCGCAGCAGGGTGGCGTTGCCCGAGGGCTCCACGTTGTCGAAGAGCTCGCACGGGCGGCCGAGCGGCGCCTCGGCGCCGTCCGGCACCAGGTACCAGCCCCCGTCCGGGTGCGCGAAGCGGTCCCGCGCGGTTGTCGCCAGCCGGTCGGCCTCGGCCAGCCGGCGCGCGTCGCCCGTGGCCAGGAACAGCTCGAGCAGGCCATCGGCCAGGCACGCGTAGTCGTCGAGGATCCCGTCCCCCGCCGGTCGGCCTCGGCCAGCCGGCGCGCGTCGCCCGTGGCCAGGAACAGCTCGAGCAGGCCATCGGCCAGGCACGCGTAGTCGTCGAGGATCCCGTCCCCCGCCGGCCGGCCGCCGCTGGAGCTGCGCGCCAGCGAGCCGTCCGGCCGGCGCTGGCGCTCCAGCACGAAGTCCGCCGCGGCGGCCGCCGCGGCGATGAACGCGGGTTCGCCGCAGTCCACGCCGCCGCGCGCGAGGGCCGCGATCGCCAGGCCGTTCCAGGCGGTGACCACCTTGCGGTCCAGGCCGGGAGGCGTGCGGCGCGCGCGCGCCGCCAGCAGGTCGGCCCGCCGGGC
>VGXH01000422.1 GCA_016873405.1 bacterium | reverse complement strand
TGGCGCGCCTGAAGGCGGCCGGCCTGGATTCGATCCCCGGCGGCGGCGCTGAGATCCTCAGCGACCGCGTGCGCCGCCTGCTGGCCCCCGGCAAGACCATGTCCGCCGAGTGGATCGAGGTCATGGAGACCGCCCACGCGGTGGGCCTGCCCTCGACCGTGACCATGATGTTCGGCCACATCGAGACCTATGCCGAGCGCGTGGAGCACCTGCTGCGCGCCCGCGCCAGCCAGGACCGCACCGGCGGCTACACGGCCTTCATCCCCTGGACGTTCCAGCCGGCCAACACGCCGCTGCAGAACGACCCGGCGCTGCGCGAGGCCGTCGCCGCGCAGGGCTTCCTGGGCGCGGTGGACTACCTGCGCACCCTGGCCGTGTCGCGCATCGCCCTGGACAACTTCCCCAACCTGCAGGCCTCGTGGGTCACGCAGGGCAAGGCCGTGGGCCAGTTGACCCTCTACTACGGCGCCAACGACCTGGGCAGCCTCATGATGGAGGAGAGCGTCGTCTCCAAGGCCGGCACCGTCCACCCGTTGACGCGGGCCGACCTGGACGAGATGATTGTCGGCGCGGGCTTCCGACCCGCCCTGCGCGACAACGGCTACCGGCTGCTGTCCTGACCAGACCTGATCCGGGAGGGACTTCCCGTGCGACTGGCCTCCGAGGGCCCCATCGGCTTCCGCGAGAAGCAGGCGTTCCGCTGGCTGCGCCTGCGCAAGCGCGCCTTCCAGTACGCGCGCTACCGGCCGGGCGCCGTCAAGCCCGCCCTGTTCGTGGTCGGCTGCCAGCGCAGCGGCACCTCGCTGATGCACCACCTGCTGCGGCTGGACTTCCACACCGTCACCTACGACGAGGAGAGCCCGCTGTCCCGCGGCGACAGGGTGGAGGGCCTGCGCTGGGCGCCGCTGGAGGAAGTGGCCCGCCGCTTTGCGGCCGACCGCGCCGCGCTGGTTGTGGCCAAGCCCCTGGTCGAGTCGCAGAACCTGGACCGCCTGCTGGCCGCGTTCCCCGGCTCGCGCGCGCTGTGGATGTACCGCGACGTCGGCCCCGTGGCGCGCAGCAACGTGAAGTACTTCGCGCCGGGCACCAGCCACCGCGACCTGCAGCCCATCCTGAAGGACGACCAGGCCGACTGGCGCGCCGAGCGCCTGGGCCGGGGCGCCCGCGAGCTGGTCGGCCGCCTCTACCGCCCCGACCTTGCGCCCGAGGACGCGGCCGCCCTGTTCTGGTACGCGCGCAACAGCCTGCTCTTCGAGCGCGGCCTGGACGGCGACCCGCGGGTGCGCGCCTGCCGTTACGAGGACCTGCTGCGCGACCCGGCCGGGGTCATGCGCGCGGTGTACGGGTTCATCGAACGGCCGTGGCCGGGAGAGCGGATCGTCGCCGACGTGGAGCCCGCGCCGGCGCGCGCCGCGACACCGCCGGTCCTGGAGCCCGCCGTGGCCGAGGCCTGCGCGGGGCTGCTGGCGCGGCTGGACGCCGTGCCGCGCGTCGTGCCTGCGGACTGACCGCGCCCCGCTGGCGCCCGTGATACCCGACCTCCTTGGACCGCCTCTTGCGACGAATCCGCCCGGGGGAACAACCGGGAGCGGACGGCCTTGCGGCCGCCGCCGTCGCCGGAGGACGGACCGTGAACAGGCTCATGCTCAACCTCTTGTGCGGCAGCATCTTGGCGATGGCCCTGGCGGCGTGCACGACCGCGCCCCTGCCGGGAACTCCCGATCCGGCGCCGGACGACCCGATCGCACCCGCGGATCCCTCGTTGCGGATTGCAGTGCTGGACCACCACCTGGTGGGCGATCTGAGCGACCCCGCGGTGATGGCCAAGTACGCGCGGGCCGACGTCCTGATCACGCAGCCCAGCCGCTTCTGGGGCAAGGACGGTCTGGAGCGGAACATGGAGCTGCTGCGGGCGGCCAATCCGAACCTGAAGATCCTGGGCTTCTTCCGCTCCAAGTGCGTGCGCCAGCAGTGGGCCGATTACACCCCAGCGCAGCAGGCCTACGAACGCGCGCTCTACGACGCCGCGAATCCGTACTTCAGCTACACCACGACCGCCGACACGCTCCAGGACTGGCCGCGCGTGGCGCTGTTCGACTTCACGAACCCGGCGGCGCGCGACGCGGTGCTGGACGTGTTCGAGCACTACCAGCGCACCTCCAGCGCGAAGTTGGACGGGGTCTACTGGGACTACTTCAACAACGAGCTGTGGATCTCGCCCGACGTCACGACCATGCAGGGCGAGCCCGACATGGACGGCGACGGCGTTCCGCACTTCTCGGACGCCGACGAGCTGGTCGCGTTCAAGACGGCGCAGGTCGACCTGATCAACGAGATGCGCGCGCGCCTGGGCGACGACTTCATCCAGGTGGCCAACGGCGCCCGCGCCCTGCGCGACTCCACCTTCGCCGGGCTCCTGGACGGCATGAACTACGAGATCTTCCCCAACGTGGGCTTCAACACCTCCACTCCGTACCGCGCCGCGCTGGATCCGGCGGTGTTCAACAACCTGTGGGCGGCCAACGGGTGGCTGCGCACGCGCAACGGCGGTCCCTGGCAGATCCTCGAGAACGTCTGGGTGCCGTACCTGACCGACCAGAACGGCGTCGTCCGCCCGCTGGATCTGGGCGACGTGAACCGCGCCATCGCCCTGCTGACCGACGCCACCGTGATCCACTACGAACTGACCGGCCAGCACCGCGCCGGCATCCCCGGCGTCGAGGTGGACCTGGGCGCGCCGCTGGGCGGGGTGG
>VGXH01000421.1 GCA_016873405.1 bacterium | reverse complement strand
CCCCAGGGGCGGGCGAACGCCGCCGCGGTATGGCCGGACACGCCGGCCCCGAGGATCACGACGCGACTCATGTTGGCGCCTCTTCGTGCCGCCGGCATCGGTCGGCCCGCCGGCGGCGGCTGGGGGAAGGGCGGCGCCCGGGGCCGGGCGCGGCGGGCGGCTTGGGGGGAGGATAGCAGAGCGGGGGCGGGGGCCCCAAGCGGGATCCGGCTCAAGGTCCGCGGAATTCAGTCCCGGGACTGAATCCAGCGCCTCGGCTGAGCAGGACTGATCTTCGGGGCCACTGCGCCCGCCGGCCGGCCTCGCGGCCCTTCAATCACGTTCCTTGTCCCCTGGCCCGATTCTGGTTAGCCTGCCCGCATGCAACGCACCGCCCTGCACATCCTCAACCGCACCTACGGCTACCCCGCCTTCCGCGGCCACCAGGCCGCGGTGATCGACCACCTGACCAGCGGCGGCGACGCCCTGCTGCTCATGCCGACGGGCGGCGGCAAGTCGCTCTGCTACCAGATCCCGGCGCTGCTGCGCGAGGGCGCCGGCGTCGTCATCTCGCCGCTGATCGCGCTGATGCAGGACCAGGTGGGCGCGGTGCGCCAATTGGGCTTGCGGGCGGCGTTCCTCAACTCGACGCTCGAGCCGCGGGAAGCCGCGCGCGTCGAGGGCGACCTGCTGCGCGGCGAGTTGGACCTGCTGTACGTGGCGCCCGAGCGCCTGCTGCAGCCGCGCACGCTGGAACTGCTCGACAAGGCAACCATCGCACTGTTCGCCATCGACGAGGCGCACTGCGTCTCCCAGTGGGGACACGACTTCCGTCCCGAGTACCTGCAGTTGGCGGTCCTGCACGAGCGCTACCCCGCCGTGCCGCGCCTGGCCTGCACCGCCACGGCCGACGAGCGCACGCGCGCGGAGATCCTCGCCAATCTCAAGCTGGAAGACGGCCGCACCTTCATCGGCGGGTTCGACCGGCCCAACATCCGGTACCGCGTGGTGGCCAAGGACGACCCGCGCCGTCAGCTCCTGAAGTTCCTGCGCGAGGAACACCCCGGCGATGCCGGCATCGTCTACTGCCTGGCGCGCAAGAAGACCGAGGAGACCGCGGAGTTCCTGCAGCAGCACGGCTTCGCCGCGGCGCCCTACCACGCGGGGCTCGATGCGGGGACCAGGCGCCTTCATCAGGAGCGCTTTCTCAACGAAGACGGCCTGATCGTCTGCGCGACCATCGCCTTCGGGATGAAAATCGACAAGCCGGACGTGCGCTTCGTCGCGCATCTGGACCTGCCGAAGTCGATCGAGGGCTACTACCAGGAGACCGGCCGCGCCGGCCGCGATGGCCTGCCCGCCGACGCCTGGCTCTGCTACGGGCTGCAGGACGTGGTGATGCTGCGCAAGCTGATCGACGCGCCGCCGCCCGACGGCGTGGAGGTGGACGAGCTCTATCGCCGCCGCAGCGCGCAGCAGCTGGACACGATGCTCGGCTACTGCGAGGTCACGGCCTGCCGACGCCAGCGATTGCTGGCGCACTTCGGCGAGGTCATGCCCCGGCCCTGCGGCAACTGCGACACCTGCCTGTGGCCGCCCGAGACGTTCGACGCGACGGTCGTCGCGCAGAAGGCGCTGTCCTGCGTCGCGCGCACCGGGCAGCGTTTCGGCGCGCAGCACGTCATCGAGGTCCTGCGCGGGGGCGCCGCCGAGCGTGTTCTCAGGCTGGGCCACGACAGGCTGTCGACGTACGGCATCGGCGGCGAGCTGGACGCCTTCGGCTGGCGCAGCGTCATGCGCCAGCTGGTGGCCGGCGGCTACCTGGCGCTGGACCCCGACGGCTACGGCGGCCTGCGCCTGACGGCGGCGGCCGGAGCGGTGCTGCGCGGCGAGCAGCAGCTGCACCTGCGGCGCGATGTGCTGGAACGGGCAGCGGGCAAGGGCGCCGCGCGGAAGGCCCGGCGCGCCGCGACCGCGCTGGCGGCCGATGTCGACGACACGTTCGAGCCCGACGCCGCCACGGTCGCGCTCTTCGATCGCCTGCGCGCCCTGCGCAAGCGCCTGGCGTCCGAGGCGGGCGTGCCGCCGTACGTCATCTTCCACGATCGCACGCTGGCCGAGATGGCGCGGCGGCGGCCCACTTCCGAGGCGGCGCTGCTGGGGATCAGCGGGGTGGGGCAAGCCAAGTTGGAGAGGTATGGGGAGGCGTTTCTGGGGGAGATCAGGGGGGAGGAGGGGTAGGGGCGGGGGGACTTGCGCCGGCGCAAGTGCATCAAAGGTCAATTTGGCAACAAGCTGTTGCCAAATTGCCAATTGGCGGCACGCCCGGTGCCCTCCATCGACCAAGCACTGCCCCCGCCAGAGGATTCGCGCGGCCGCAGTTCATTTCAGGAAATCAAATGGCCACAGGCTGCGGCCAAATCGTGTCGATTCTCAGTATCGTCTACAGGCCTGCCTCTCGGGGGATCTTTGGGCGCGATCAATGCCTCAGTCGATCCGAGTGCCCCACGTTCGCACCCGCAGGGGCTGGGCTGAGCCGACACCTCCCAGAACACGGAACCAGGCTCATGCATGTACCCATGCCTGTCGGGTACAACGAGATGTTGTCTGAGATCAAATCGCAGATTCAGTCCGCGCGAATTCGGGCGGTCACCGCCGTGAACGGCGAGTTGATCATTCTCTATTGGCAAATTGGGCGGGAGATCCTCATCAGGAAGCAAGCGCAGGATTGGCACGACGGCGCCGTTCCCTTGCTGGCTGCTGATCTCAAACGCGA
>VGXH01000420.1 GCA_016873405.1 bacterium | reverse complement strand
GGGAAGTCCCGCCCGTGCGACCGCAGGTCCTGCAGCTTCCGCTGACCGAATCGCCCCTGACGGCCGTCGCCGCCGAACTCTGCCGCCGTCTGCCCGGCGCCCCGGCCGGGGACTTCACCGCTGCCCTGGTCCTGCTGCCCTCGACCCGCGCCTGCCGCACGCTGGGCCAACTCCTCTTCGAACGCGCGGGACTGCCGGCCGTGCTGCTGCCGCGCATCCTGACGCCCGCCCAACTGACTCTCGAGGCCGCCACGGCGCTGGGCCTGCTGCCGGAGGCGCGGCCGCCGGCGGCCGCCAACCGCGCGCTGATCCTGGCTCACGAACTGGTGGCGCGGGGCTGGCTGCAGGGCCCGCCCGAGACGGCGCCCGGGCTGGCGCAGGAACTGGTGCGCGCCTTCGACGAGATCCGCCGCCACCGCCTGGCCGACCTGCTGCTGGCGCCGGCGCCGCTGGAGACGGCCCTGCAGCGTTTGGCCGTGCGCGAGGCCGAGGCCGAGTCGGCGGCGGCCGAGCTGCGCAGTCTGCGCGAGGCGTGGCGGCTCTATCGCGGTCGGGTGCCGCATGACGACGTCGACACGCAGGTGCGGTTGGCCGCGCGGCTGGAGGCGGGAGCCGCCGGCGCGCCCGCGGCCGCCTTGTGGCCCGCCCCGGCGCCGGCGCTGGCGCTGGCCGCGGGTTTCACGCGGCTGGACCCGGTGACGGCCGCCCCGCTGCGCGCGGCCCTGGCTGCGGCGGACCAGGCGCTGGTGCTGGTGGCCGGCGACGCTGATCCGCTCACCCGCCGCCTGGTCGCCACCTGGGATCCGCTGGACGAGCGCGGCGGGCCGCTGGGACCCGCGCGTCGCGCGGCCGTGCTGCTGGGCGCGGACCCGCCCGCGGTGGCCGCGGCGGGTCCGCGCCCGCCGTCGGAAGAAGCGTCGCCCGCGCTCCGCGAGCGTCTCGCCGCTCTGGCTGCGGAATTGCCCGCTCTGGCGCCGCCGGGCCCAGGCGCCGCCCTGCAGTGCCTGGCCTGCGGCGCCGCCGAGCACGAGGCGGCCGTGATCGCGGACGTGGTGGTGCGGCGCCTGCAGGAACCCGACGGCGCCGTCGCGCGCGTGGCCGTCGCGGTGCCGGACCGCAAGCTGGCCGCGCGCGTGTCGGCGCGCCTGCGCGACGCGGGGCTCGACGTCGACAACACGCACGGCGAGCCGCTGTCGGCGCAGCCGGCCGGCCTGCTGCTGCGCTTCGCGCTGCGCGCCGCGCTGACCGGGCTGCGCGGCGAGGCCGTGCTGGAACTGCTGACCCATCCCTACGTGGCGCTGCCGGCGCCCGGCGGCAACCACGGCCTGTGGACGTTGCGCCTGGAGCGCCTGCTGCGCTCGGACGAGGCGTTCCAGGGCGGCCAGGCCTCGCTGCTGCTGCGCGCGCGCGAGCACGACGAGGCCGCGCGCGCCGTGCTGCGCCGCGCCGCCGACGGCATGGAGGCCTTCGTCGCGGCGATCGGCCAGGCGCTGGCGCCGCTGCTTGCCGCCGGCGCGCGCGGACCGGCGCCGTGGGCCGAGCACCTGGCGGCCCTGCGCCGCTGCTGGGCGGCGCTGGCGCCGGAACAGCCGCTCGGGCGCGGCGCCGAACGCGCCGACGTCATCGCCGCCGCGCGACTGCTCGACGAACTGGAGGCCGACGCCGGCCTGCTGCCGCCGGTGACCGCGGCCGACTTCGCCGCGGACCTGGGCCGCGCGTTGGCCGCGGCGCTGGCGCCGCCGCACCGCGACCCGGGCCTGGGGCTGCTGGTGACCGGCCACCTCGAGGCGCGGCTGGAGCGCTTCGACCTGCTGGTCGTCGGCGGCCTGGCCGACGGCGCCCTGCCGCGGCGGCCCGCGCGCCCGGCCTTCCTCGGCGCGCGCGCGCGCGAGGCCCTGGGCCTGCCCGGCCGCCGCGACAGCCTGGATGCCGACGCCGAACTGTTCCTGCGCCTGCTGCACGGCGCGCCGCGGGTGGTCCTCACCTGGCCGGGCGAGGACGAACGCGCCCCGGTGCTGCCGTCGCCGCTGGTCGAGCGGCTGCTGCTGGTGCACGGCCTCTCGGCGACGGACGAGTCCCTGCGCGCCGGTCCGCCCACCGCCTGGAGCGCCCGGCCGGCGGCGGCGGGCCGGACAGCGGCCATCGCGGCGCAGGACAGGTTCCGTGCCGAGCCGCAGCCGGCGCCGCTGCTGGCGCCCGCGCGGCCGGTCGAGCGGCTCAGCTGGACCTCGCTCAGGCAGTGGCGCGAGTGCCCGTACGCCTTCCTGCTGGAGCGCCGCTTCGCGCTGCGCCGCGACGAGGACGTCAGCCGCGAGTTCGGGCGCCGCGAGTACGGCCAGCGCGCGCACGACGCGCTGCGCCGGTTCCTCGAACCGGGCGCGCCCGGCCACGCCGCGCTGGCCGCGGGCGATCACGGCGGCGCGCTGGCGGCGTTCGCCACGGCGGCGAACGCGGCCTTCGGCCCCGGCGACGCGCGCCAGCCCGATCGCGCGCTGTGGCGCGAGGCCTTCCTGCAGCTGGGCGAGCCGGTGGTCGCGCACGAACTGGACCGCTTCGCGACCTGGCGCCCGCTCGGCTTCGAGTTGAAGTTCGAGCTGCCGCTCGCGCGCCTGCTCGAGTGGCTGCGCCAGGATCTGACCGAGGCCGGCGACGACGAGGCGCTCGCTCTCCTGGCCACTTTGCCCGCCGCACTGCCCGCCGCCGCGGCCGCCGTGGTGCTGGAAGGCTCGATCGACCGCCTCGACGCCGGCGTCGAGAGCGATGTC
>VGXH01000419.1 GCA_016873405.1 bacterium | reverse complement strand
TTTTGCTGATGTGGATGGTCTCGAAGAACGTGTTGTACCAGGCGCCGTCCTCGCCGTCGGGCCATTGCACGTCCACGTCGCGCGGGTCGTAGCCCTTCTCGGTGGACCAGCGCCAGGTGCGGGTGATATCGGTCAGGATGTGCAGCGCCGGGACCACGGCCTCGTCGCCGGACTGGAGCTCGCCGAAATTGCAGTAGCTCTCGACGTCGCGGCGGACGGCCGTCTCCCAGACGTACTGGTAGCCCCAGGTGGCGTCCTCGACCTCGACCTCGTCGTTGGCCGCGCGCAGCTTCACGTAGATGTCGGGGTAGGTCTCCCAGTAGTCGTCGAACGTGAAGGTGATGTCGAAGAAGCCGTCGTCGTCAGTCACCGTGGCGACGAGGAAGTCGTCGCCGACCGGGTCGTCGTCAATGATGTCCACGGTGGCGCCGTCGACCCCGATCTCGACGCCGTCCGCTTCGCGCTCGTAGACGAACTCCCCGCGGACGCGGACGGTGATCTTGGCGCCCGGGGCCCTGGGCGGCAGGGCCGGGTCGTCATCCGGCAGCCGGGCGTCGGGATCGTCCGCCGCGCGCTGCGCTGCGCCGACGGCCGCCGCGGGCGCGGGCGCCGGTCCGGCCGCAGCGCTCCGGGCGGGCGCCTGACCCGCCTCCGCGCGCGTCTGCCGCACGGGCAGGCTGCCGAGCGCCCGCTTGACGCCCCGCTCGGAGAGGTCGAACGACTTGCGGACGGTCCGTCCGTTCCAACTGAACGTCACGACGAGCCAGCCGTCGGGATCGCTGGGGATCGCCGTGAAGTCGGCCGTCAGCTCCTGGCCCTTGGCCAGTTCGGGGAATGATGACGCGGACAGGCTGACCGTCCGCCAGCCGGCGCCACCGAGGGCCAGCCCGTCGAGGCGGCCGGGTTCCCCCGCGGACAAACGCAGCGTCCCGACGAACGGTTCGCCGATGACGGCCGCGCGGGGCGGCCCGAGCAGCTCGACCTTCACCGGCGGGCGCAGGTCGGCATGCGCCGTTGCCGGCGCCAGCAGCATCGCCGGCGCCGCCAGCCACAGCAGCAGCGGCAGGGCGCGCGCCAGTCCCGGATTCCTCTTGTTCATGGTGGTCCCCCTCAGCGGCCGTTGCGGGTGCTGGCGTCGGGCGTCGGGCGTGGGGCCGGTGCGTCCGGCCTGACCGGCGCCAGCGCCTCGGCGATGGCGGCCTCCAGGAGCTTGGCATCGGCTTCGCGACCCTGCCGCCGCGCGTGGGCGGCCTGGATCCTGAGGATGTCCAGCTCGGTGGCCACCTGCAGCGCCTCGATCTCGCGCTGGATCGCCAGGGCCGCGGCCGGGTCGGCCGTGGCCGCGAACGCCGCCTCGAGCTCGCGCGCCCGGACCTGGCCCCGTTCGTACAGCGCGGTGATCTCGGCCAGCAGCGTGGCCGGCGCGGCGGCGTCGGCGGCAGGCCCCGCGGCGCCCCCGTCCACGGCCACCGGCGGCGGATCCCCGGTGGCGTCCCGGACCATCGTGGGCACCGGCTCCGGGTCGGCCAGCGCGGGCAGGGTCAGCAGAGCGGCAAGCAGGAACGGGAAACCGAATCGGCGGCAAGCGTTCATGGCGGGACTCCTCCGGCGCGGCAGGCCATGGCGCGCGCGGGGCGCGCCCAGGGTCGATGCCCGTTGAGACCGCCGTTGCCGTCGGTGTGACACGACCGAATTGCGGGGGCCGCCGGGATTCAGGCGTGACCGCCGAGCAGGAGGGTGCGCTGACGGGCAGCAGGACGGGCAGCAGGACGGGCAGCAGGGCGCGCAGCAGGACGGGCAGCAGGGCGGGCCGCGGGGCGGGCCGCGGGGCGGGCCGTCGGCGGGCGCGCCGACAGCGGCCGGCGCGGCAGCCCCGCTATGGCCCGGCGGGAGCGATCCGGAACCACCCGTTGCCCGAGGCCGGGTCGACGGACAGCTCCCGTCGGACCTCGACGCGCCACAGGTAGACCACGCCCGGCTCCAGCCGCCAGCGCAGCGAGTCGGGCACGGCGGTCGAAGCGGGTCCCGTGGTCGTCAGCCGCGCGATGGTCTCCAGCGCGGGCGTGAACACCGTCACGGTGAACGTCCCCGGCCCGCCGCCCTCCCGCCAGCGGAAGGCGGTCGGCGCCGACGGCACGTCGCCCAGGGGCGCCACCAGCGCGATCGCCGGCGCCGGCCCGTGGCCGCGGACCGCGTCGCGATCCGGCCCGGGCCACGGGGCCAGCGGCGCCTGTGGCGCGCGGGCCAGCAGGACCACCAGGACGGCCGCCGCTGCCGCCGCCGGCACGTACCACGCCCGGCGCGACCGGGGCGCCCACACCCGCCGCCGGGGCAGGGCGGGCCGCACGCGGGCCGCGAACGCCCGTTGCAGTTCGGCCTCGGCCTGCGGCCACTCTGCCTCGGCCGCCAGTTCGGCGTCGGCGGCGATGTTCGCGAAGCGATCCTGGCGACGCGTCTCGAGCCGGCACAGCGGGCACGCCGCGTGACCCCGCGCCACGTCTTCGGCTTCCCGCGTCGGCAGCCGTCCCTCGCGCCAGGCCGCCAACCGCTCCGGCGAGGGGTGGGCCCGCTGCTCGTGCTCAGTCACGGCCTGTCTCCTTCCGCGCCGCCAGTCGGCGGAACTTGCGCCGCGCGCTCTGGATCAGCGTCCGTGCCCCGGTGGCGTTGGCGCAACCGAGGACGCGAGTCACCTCGTTGACCGTGAGGTTCTCACGGTAGTGCAGCACGAAGGCCTGCAGTTCCTCCTCCGACATCACCCGCTCCGCCGCT
>VGXH01000418.1 GCA_016873405.1 bacterium | reverse complement strand
GACCTGACCGAGTGGCGGCGGATGGTCGATATGATCCTCGACCCGCCCGACCGGGTGCGCATCGCGATCGTCGGCAAGTACATCGAACTCAAGGACGCCTACAAGAGCATCAGCGAGGCCTTCATCCACGCCGGCATCCCCAACCGCGCCGGGGTCGAGCAGGTCTGGATCGATTCGGAGTCGCTGGAGGGGGCCGACGTCGGCGACGCGCGCCTGTGCGAGGTGTTCGCCGGCTGCCACGGCGTGCTCGTGCCCGGCGGCTTCGGCGACCGCGGCATCCCGGGCAAGGTCCGCGCGATCCGCTTCGCCCGCGAGCAGGGGCTCCCCTTCCTGGGGATCTGCCTGGGCCTGCAGTGCGCGACGATCGAGATCGGCCGCGACGTGCTGGGGCTGGAGCGCGCCGGCAGCGCCGAGTTCGACCCCGACACGCCGCACCCGGTGATCCACCTGATGGAGAAGCAGAAGGGCATCGTCAACCTGGGCGGCACCATGCGGCTGGGCGCCTACCCGTGCCGGATCGAGCCCGACACGCTCGCCTGGCGCTGCTACGGGCGCCCGGAGATCTCCGAACGGCACCGGCACCGCTACGAGGTGAACAACGACTACCGCGACGCCTACGCGCGCGCGGGCGTCGTGTTCTCGGGTCTGTCGCCGGACGGGCAGCTGGTCGAGATCATGGAGCTGCCGGCGCACCCGTTCTTCATCGCCGTCCAGTTCCACCCCGAACTCAGATCCCGGCCGCGCCGGCCACACCCGCTGTTCCGCGCCTTCGTGGGAGCGGCCATCGCGCACCGCGACCGCGCTTCCACCCGCGCCAGCGGCCGCGCCGCGGGCTGAGGGCCGGCAGAAGGCCGCGTGCAGGAGGTCAGCGCCTTGAACCAGCCCGCCCCGCGCCACGCCGAGCCGGTCACGATCGGCGGCCGCCGCGTCGGCCGCGGCCAGCCCCTGTTCGTCATCGCCGGTCCCTGCGTGCTCGAGGACCCGGACGAGATGCTGCGCACGGCCGCGCATCTGGCCGAGACCTGCCGGGCGCTGGGTCTCGGATACTGCTTCAAGGCCTCGTACGCGAAGGACAACCGCACCAGCGGCGGCAGCTACCGCGGTCCCGGGGCGGAGGCGGGCCTCGCCCTTCTCGAGCGCATCGGCCGCGAGACGGGTGTGCCCGTGCTGACGGACATCCACCGCCCGGAGGAGGCGGGGCCGGCCGCCGCGGTGGCCGCGGTGCTGCAGATCCCCGCCTTCCTCTGCCGGCAGACGTCGCTGCTGGAGGCCGCCGGCGCCACCGGCAGCCTGGTGAACGTGAAGAAGGGGCAGTTCCTGGCGCCCGAGGACCTGGCCCATGCGGCGGGCAAGGTGCTGGCGGCCGGCGGCAGCGGCGTGCTGCTGACCGAGCGCGGCTCGTTCTTCGGCTATCGCGACCTGGTGGTCGACTTCCGGGGCATCGCCGTCATGCGGCACCTCGGCCACCCCGTGGTGATGGACGCCACGCACGCCGTGCAGTCGCCCGGCAGCGCCGGCGGCGCCACCGGCGGCCGCCCGGCGCTGATCCCGCTGCTGGCCCGCTGCGGCGTCGCGGCCGGCGCCGACGCCGTGTTCCTGGAGATCCATCCCGAGCCGGCGCGCGCGCTGAGCGACGCCGCCAGCCAGCTGCCGCTGGCGGCCGCCGCGCCGCTGTTGGGCCAACTGGCCCGGGCCCGCGACCTCTTCCTCGAAAGCGAGTCGTGATGAACGAAGCGCCCTTCGCGCCCCGCGACTTCCCCTGGCCCCCGTCCAGCGACGAGGACTACCGCCAGGAGGCGGTCGTGCGCGCCGGCAACGACCTGGCCGACCGTTTCGCGCGCGTGCGCCTGCTGGTCGTCGATGCGGACGGCGTGCTGACGCCGGGCCACATGCTGTACGGCCCCGAGGGCGAGGCCCTGAAGTCCTTCCACAGCCGGGACGGGCTGGGCCTGGTGTTGGCCCGGGCGGCGGGCCTGAAGCTGGCCGTGCTGACCGGTCGCCACAGCGACATCGTCGCTCGGCGCTGCGGCGAACTGCGCTTCCCCCCCGTCAAGCGGGGGCGCTTCGACAAGGTCGAGGCCCTGGGCGAGATCCTGGCCGAAACCGGCTGCCGGGCCGACGACACCTGCTACGTCGGCGACGACGTGATCGACCTGCCGGCGCTGCACCAGGTGGGGCTGCCGGTGGCCGTGCCCTGCGCGCCGCAGGAGGTGCGGCACGTCTGCCTCTACGTCACGCAGGCGCGCGGCGGCGAGGGCGCGGTGCGCGAGGTCGTGGACCTGGTGCTCAAGAGCTCCGGCCTCTACGGCCTGGCGCTCGAGCGCCTGCGGGACAAGGCTTGGCAGCCGACGCGCGCCGAGCTGTCGTCCGACCACGGGCGCGGCGGGGATCCGGCGTGAGGGCGCGCGCAGCGGCCGGCGGCGGCGGGCGCGGCGGCGGCGGTGCCGCCAGCGCCGGCGGCGGTGGTGCCGGCGGCGGCGGTGCGGCCAGCGACGGCTGCGGCGGCGCCGGGGCGTGGAGCGACGAGGAACTGGTCGCGCTCGGGCGTGAGGCGGTGGCGCAGGAGGCGGCGGCGCTGGGCGAACTGGCCGGCGCGCTCGACGCCTCCTTCGCGGCGGCCGTGCGCGCCCTGCTGGCCTCGAGCGGGCGCGTCATGGTCACGGGACTGGGCAAGAGCGGTTTCGTCGCGCGCAAGCTGGCCGCGACGCTGACCAGCACCGGCACGCCCAGCCAGTTCGTCCATCCGGTCGAGGCTGCGCACGGGGACCTGGGCGTCCC
>VGXH01000417.1 GCA_016873405.1 bacterium | reverse complement strand
TTTTTCCGCCGCCGGCTGCGCCGGCGCCGCGGCGGCAGCGGCATCGACACGTCCGGCGACGGTGGCGGCGACGAGCCTCGCCATCAGTCCCGGCAGGCGCTCCTCGCCGGTCAGCCGGCCGTCCCCGCCGATCGCGGCGGCGACGCCTTCGACCAGGCGCTTCATCAGATCGACCGACTCGAACACCAGGTCCATGTTGGCGCCGACCAGGTCCAGCGCGCCGCGACGGGCCATGTCCAGCAGGTTCTCGGCCTTGTGCGCCAGATCCTTGATGTGGTCGAGCTCGACGAACCCGGCCAGTCCCTTGATGGTGTGGAACGCCCGGAACACGGCGTTCAGCGCCTCGGTCTCGTGGGGGTCCTTCTCGATCGCCAGCAGGTGCGCCTCGGAGGCGTCGAGGTGCTCGACGGCCTCGGCCACGAAGTCGTGGACCAGGTCGGTGTCGCTGTGGTGGACGTTGTGGCCCACGTACGCCACGACCTCGTAGGGGGCGGCGGTCGCGAGCGACGCGGAGGCGCCCGGCTCGGTCGCGGCCTTCGCCGGCGGCGCCGCCTCCGGCTCGACCGACGTCGGGCCGGCGCGCAGCTGCGCCAGAACGGCTGCGACGGGTGCGGGCTCCGGGGCTCCGCCCGCGTAGTGGCGCATGACGGACATGAGCCAGTCCTTGACGACGAGCAGCCGCTCGACGCAGGCGGCCAGCGGCTCGGCCTGCATCATGTCCTCGGCGGCGTGGCACAGTTCGGCCACGTGGGACATGCCCAGCAGCGCGGATTCCCCCTTGAGCGTATGGAAGAAGCGCAACAGGCCGGTGAGGTCGCCCGCGGTGGTGCCGTCCTCGATGCTCAGCAGCTCGTTCTCGACCTCTTCGAGAACGTCGGACTGGCGCGCGAGGAACTCGCTCATGATCGACTCGTCGACCATGCTCAGGACCTCCCGGGCCGACGGCGACGGCGAAGGCGAAGGCGCCGACGTCGGTGCCGGCGCCTCCCAAGCGATGGCGGCCGCCGCGGTCGGCGCCGGGACCGCAGCGGTCCCGGGCGCGAGTTCGGTCGGGAAGCCGGCGTCCTCCGGATGGCAGGCCTGCACCAGACTGGCGCGCAGCGCGTCGAGTCCCCCGGTGAGCACCTTCAGCACCTGGGCGGGATCGCCTATCCCGGCCGCCAGGCCGTGCGCCAGGTGCGCCGCGTTGGCGCAGATCGCCGACTCCTGGACGCGGCCGTCGCGGCCCAGCCGCCCGGACAGGCCGTCGAGATCCGCCGCGATCGGCGCGAATCCGGCCGGCGTCGCGGGATCGATGAAGACGATCGCCTCGGAGATCCGTTCGAGGAGTTCAAGAGCCGTCGCTTCGCTCATGTGGCACGCACCCTCGGTTCAGTGCAGGTCGATTCCGCCGCAGTCGGCGGCTGTTTTCTGATCGGCCGGCGCCGCGGCGCCGCCGCGCGCATGCCGTGCCCGCGCCCGTCGCCGACCCGACCACCCCGCGCGCCGCAACGGGTGGAATCCCCGCGTCGGCTGCCTTTGACGGAATCGTCTCGACAGGCCGCCCTCGTCCCCCGGAGTTTTCGCCCGGCCTCGAGGTTTCTTTAGGGCGTATGGGAAACGAGAAGGCAGTCCGGAGAAGGCAACATGCATGCCACGAACGGACATTCGTCGCGGGCAGGGGAGGGGAGCCCGGTCAGGCGCCGCGGGAGGCTCGTCGGCCAGGCCGGAGACAGGGATAACGGGGCAGGCGGGGTCAGGGCAGGCCGGGCGGGGCGAAGCCCCGTCCGCGGGCGGAGTTACGGATCCCCGCCGAAGACCCGGCGCGCCCCGCGGTAGGCGCGGTTCCACCAGGCATCGTCGAGGGTATCGACCCGGACGGGTTCGCGACGGCGCGGCGCGTGGACGAACCTGTTGTCACCCAGGAAGATACCTACATGGTCGATGGCGCTGCGCAGCGAGAAGAAGACCAGGTCTCCCGGCTTCAATTCCTGGCGATCGATCTTGACGCCGACGGAGGCCTGGTCGGAACTGACTCTCGGCAGGGCGACGCCCAGCTGGCGATAGACATACAGCGCCAGGCCGCTGCAATCGAAGCGCTCGGGGCCGATGCCGCCCCAGCCGTAGGGCTTGCCGACCTGGGTCTGCGCCAGGGCCGCCGCCTGGTCGCCGGGCCAATCCCCTCCAGCGGTGGAATCCGCCGGCGCGCCTGCAGCCGATACCGGCGGGCCAAGGGCCTCGCCTGCCTGTTCCAGCAAGGCCAACCACGCGACGGGCAGGCTGTCCGAGCCGGCAAGCGCAGGATCGCCCGCGGCGCGCAGCGTGTCGTCGAACGCGCCGGCGAGCGTGGCTTGGCGGGCCGACGGGGGCGCCGGGCGCTCGGTGGCGGGAACCAGGCGCTTGGGGGCGCAGGCGGCGACGGGCGCCAGGAGCGCCACCGCCACAACCCACCCCCCCTGCCGTCCCAACCGCCTCATCGTGCGTGCCGCCGAGATTGTGTCCGCTCCGTCCGGGGCCGGAGATCGGTGGTTTTTCTTGATTTCGCATGGCTTTTTTTGACCATGCGCTACGAATCCCGGGCTCCCGCGGTGCCGGACACAATTTCCATGGCACAACCGAGGGAGGTGGATGCTAGTTTAGCCCCACGATGAAATCACACAAGCCCGAACCCCAACACCGCCCTCGCCGAGAAGATCCCGCCCCCGCGCAGGGTCCGCCCCGCGAGCTGCGCATCGAGAAGCTCGTGACCGGCGGCGATGGTCTGGCGCGCGATGCCGACGGCGCCTGCTTCGTGCCCCGT
>VGXH01000416.1 GCA_016873405.1 bacterium | reverse complement strand
ATGCGCTCAAGACCGTGAAGAGCGCGTTCGCGAACTTCGCCTACCGTCCGCGCCACGATCTGGCCGCGGGCGCCGCGCCCTCGCCCGAGGACTACGCCTGGTACCTGATCGGCGACACCAGCTCGCTGGAGGTGATGGAGCTGACCGAAGGCGCGGAGTGGATGCTGCATCTGCTCAAGGACAAGGACCTGCCGGTGATCGGCGCCTTCTCGCTGCTCTCGCTGGAGCCGGAGTGGACCAAGCGCCGCGTCGAGCACCCGGGCCTTGGCCACGTGGTGGGCAAGGTGCGCATCGACTGGTTCCAGTACGCGAACACGTTCGTCGAGGGCTACGAGAACAAGGACCGCTGATCCGGCGCCGCGGGCCGCTTGCGGCCCTCGTAAGCTCCCTGACGACACGAAGCGGGTCCTCCGTGGCGGAGGACCCGCTTCCGTTCGGGGCGCGCAGGCGGCCTGCAGGGCGTACCTGCGGGCTCAGACGAGAAGTTCCATCAGCCTGGCGTCCTTCAGCACGGCCTTCGCCGCCATCTTGCCCTTCTTCTCGAGCGGGCTGGTGTGGAGCTTGTTGGCGACGAGGCCGACCATGATCCCGCTCCGGCCCGCGAACAGCGCCTCGGCGGCGTGGTGTCCGAGCCGGCTGGCCAGGATGCGGTCGAAGCCGCTCGGCGCGCCGCCGCGTTGAACGTGCCCGAGCACGACCATGCGGACGTCGCGGTTCAACCGCGCCTTGATCTCGAACGAGACGTAGGAGGCCTTGCCGGCGCCCTCGGCCACGATGATCAGCGCGTGGTGCTTGCCCCGCTGGTAGCTTTCGGCGATGCGCCCGCAGACCTCGTCGATCTTCCAGGGGATCTCCGGCAGCAGCACCTCCTCGGCGCCGGTGGCGATGGCCGTCTGCGCCGCGAGCAGGCCGTATTCGCGACCCATCACCTCGATGACGAAGATGCGCCCGTGGCTGGTGGCGGTGTCGCGCACCTTGTCGACGGCGTCGATGGCGATGTTCAGCGCCGTGTCGAAACCGATGCTGTAGTCAGTGCCCTGGATGTCGTTGTCGATCGTGGCCGGCACGCCGACGCAGGGCACGCCGAACTCGCGCTCGATCTTCGTGGCGCCGCGGAAGCTGCCGTCGCCGCCGATGACGACCATGCCGTCCAGCTTCAGCTTCTTCAGGGTGCGGCCCACGGGCGCCGCGCCCTCGTCCGTCGCGAACTGCGGGTAGCGGAAGGTGCGCAGGATGGTGCCGCCCTTCTGCAGGATCCCGCTGACCGAGCCCGGCGGCATCGTCGTGTAAGCGCCCTCGGCCAGGCCCAGCCAGCCTTTCTGGATGCCGATCACCTCGGCGCCGTGGCGCCAGGCCGTGCGCACGACCGCGCGCAGGGCCGCGTTCATGCCGGCGGCGTCGCCGCCGCCGGTCAGGACCCCGATCCGCTTCATCCTTCGCCTCCTGCGGTGTCGTCCGCCCGCGGGCCCGCGCCCGCGTCCGCAACCGTGTCGGTGTCTTCCGCGGCCGGGCGCCGCCGCCGGCGCTCGTGCCATTGCCTGATCTGTTCCATGCGGCCGGCCAGCTCGGCCTCGAAGCCGCGACGCCCCGGCTGGTAGAAGGTGGCCCCGGCCAGCTCGTCGGGCAGGCAGGTCATGTCGCCCAGGCCGTCGGCCGTGTCGTGAGCGTACACATAGCCGTCGCCGTAGCCCACCTCTTTCATCAGGCGCGTGGGGGCGTTGCGCAGATGGTAGGGCACCGGCGGGTTGTTGCCCCGGGCCACCTCGGCGGCGGCCGCGCCGTAGGCGCGGTAGAGCGCGTTGCTCTTGGGCGCCAGGGCCAGGTAGACCGCGGCCTGGGCCAGCGCCAGCGCGCCCTCGGGCATGCCCAACTGGTGCGCGGCGTCGCGCGCCGCCACCGTGCGCGCCAGCGCGTCCGGGTCGGCCAGCCCGACGTCCTCGCTGGCGAACCTGATCAGCCGCCGCGCCACGTACAGCAGGTCCTCGCCGCCCTCGAGCATGCGCGCCAGCCAGTACACGGCGGCCTGGGGGTCGCTGTTGCGCAGGCTCTTGTGGAGCGCCGAGATGATGTTGAAGTGCTCCTCGCCGCCCTTGTCGTAGCGGGCGGCGCGCGTCTGCACCAGCCGCGCGACGGCGGCGGCGTCCAGCGGCGCCGAAGGATCGACGCCCTCGTCGCCGGCCGCCGCCGCCACGGACTCGAGCAGGCCGAGCGCGGCGCGCGCGTCGCCCTCGCTCAGGCGCGCCATCAGCTCCAGCGCCCCCTCGTCGAACGCGGGCCGGCCGCCAAGGCCGCGCGGCGCCGCGACCGCCCGCCGCAGCAGCCCGGCCACGTCCGTCGTCGCCAGCGGCTGCAGCACGAACAGGCGCGTCCGCGAAATGAGCGCGCTGTTGACCTCGAAGCTGGGGTTCTCGGTGGTGGCGCCGATGAGCGTGACGTCGCCGCGCTCGACGAACGGCAGCAGCGCGTCCTGCTGCGCCTTGTTGAAGCGGTGGATCTCGTCCAGGAAGAGAATGGTGCGACGGCCGGTGGCGCGCTGCAGCCGGCCCGACTCGGCCATGACCTCCTTGAGTTCCTTCGAGCCCACGGCCACGGCGCTGTACTCGAGGAAGCGCGCGCCCCCCAGCCCGGCCACCAGGCGCGCCAGGGTGGTCTTGCCGCAGCCGGGCGGGCCCCACAGCAGCAGCGAGGGGAGCGTCCCGGCCGCCAGCAGGCGCCGCAGCGGGCCGTCGGGCCCCAGCAGGTGCGGCTGTCCGACCACCTCGTCCAGCGCGCGCGGTCGCCCC
>VGXH01000415.1 GCA_016873405.1 bacterium | reverse complement strand
CCCCGCGTCACCGAGTGCGCGGTGCTGAACGCGAACTACCTCAAGCACGAGCTGCGCGACGTGATCGAGGTCGAGCACGCCGACGGCTGCCTGCACGAGTTCGTGGCGACCGGCAAGGGCTGGAAGGAGAAATACGGCGTCCGCACCCTCGACATCGCCAAGCGACTGCTCGACTACGGCGTGCACGCGCCGACGGTCTACTTCCCGCTCATCGTCGAGGAGGCCTTCATGGTCGAACCGACGGAGACCGAGTCGCTCGAGAGCCTCGACCGCTTCGTGGCCGTCATGAAGGCGATCCGCGCCGAGGCCGAGACCGACCCCGAGCTGCTGCGCGGCGCCCCGCACCACACGCCGGTCGGCCGCATGGACGAGGCCAAGGCCGCCCGCGACCCGGACCTGCGCTGGCTGGGTCCCTGCAACTGCTGAGGGCGCGCGTGGGCGGGACGCTGCGGGTCATCCTGGACGGCGCGCGCAGCGGCGCCGACAACATGGCGCGCGATGCCGCGCTGCTGCAGGAACAACGGCCGGGCGACCCGCCGGTGCTCCGCCTCTACCGGTGGCGCCCCTGGGCGGTCTCCTGCGGCTACCACCAGGGCGAGGCGGCCTTCGACGCCGACGCCATCGCCGCCGCCGAAAACGGCCTGGTGCGGCGTCCCACCGGCGGCCGCGCGATCCTGCACGCCGAGGAACTGACCTACGCGGTGGTGGGCGCCAGTCCCTCGCCGCTCTTCGGCGACACGCTGCACGACACCTATCTGCGCATCAACGAGGCCCTGCTGCTGTTCCTGCGCGACCTGGGCCTGCCGGCCGACGTCTCGGGCGGGGAGAGCCGCGCCGACGCGCGCGGGCAGGTCTGCTTCAAGAGCGCCGGCCGGCACGAGATCAACGTGCGTGGTCGCAAGCTGGTGGGCTCGGCGCAGCGGCGGCGCGGCGACGTCTTCCTGCAGCACGGCAGCATCCTGGCCGGGCCGGCGCATCTGGAGCTGCCGCGCTTCCTGCGACCCGCGCCGGGCCAGCCCGCGCCCGACCGCGCGCAGCTGGCCCTGGTCACGACGGACCTGGGCCAGCTTCTGGGCGCTCCCCTGGACGACGCCGGGGGGGAGCGGCTGCTGCCGCGCCTGGCCGACGCCTTCTGCCGGGCGTGGGGGTTGACGCCCGACATGGTGCCTGCGCTCTAGAAGACCAGCGAGGACGCCACCGCCACGCCCAGACCCTTGGTGTCGCCGACCTTCAGGCCGCCGCGCGTGACGGCCGCCGCGTCGAGTCGCCAGAAGCCCAGGCTGAGGCCCAGCCCGGCCGAGGCGCTGTCGCCCTGCACGCCGCCGGTGGCGGCGCCCAGGCGCGGCTGCAGGAAGCCGAGCTGCCACTCCAATCCGGCGGCCACGCGCGGCTCGCTCGAGACCAGGCCGCGGTCCTCGAAACCCTGCACCCAGTCCGCCGCCAGCAGGAACGCGCCCACCTTGGCGGCGGCGCCCAGGCGCGCCTGCCGCGGCAGCGACGTCGTGTAGGCGGAGCCGGCCCAGGTCGTGTCGGCGTCGCTGATCGAAGCGTCGAGATCCGAGTTCAGGAGGTTGATGTCGGCGGCGTCCAGGCGGAACTCGCGGTACTCGACGTTGCGGTCCCACTCGACGCTGCCCTGCGCGTTCTCCAGCGTCAGGCCGACCGCCAGGCCGCCCGACGTGCGCAGCGCCAGGCCCACGTCCAGGCCGTAGCCGCGGCCGCCTTCGGCGGACATCGTCGTGACGTGCGCGTCGGCCGTGATCTGCTCCATGCCCGTGGTGAGCGTGCCGCCGGCCGAGGCCACGTGCATCTCGTACAGGCCGTGCAGGTAGCGCACGTTGACGCCGGCGCCCAGGCTGGCGCCGCCCAGCGAGAGCAGGCGCGCGCCGAACGAAGCGGTGGCCGTGCCCATGGCGCTGCCCTCGCCCCAGGTGTTGCTGAAGTCGACCGTCTGCCCGACCGGATTGCCGTGCAGGACGAGGTCGAAGTAGTCCTTGTCGAGGTTGCCGTGGCCGGTGCCGACCGCCCCGGCCGTCAGCGCGAACGAGCCGAACTGGAAGCCCAGGGCCGAGGCGCGCACGTCCGCGTCCAGGCTCAGGCCGTCCTCGGGGATGTCCGCCAGCAGTTGCGCCTTGGCGGCCCCGTCCAGGTGGGCGCCCGTGATCTCGTTGTAGCGGTCGAGGCTCAGGGCGTTGTTCTGCACGGCGACCGCGGCGCCCGCCAGACCCACGCTCGAGCCGTCGCCGAAGGCCAGGTTGGCCGGGTTGTAGATCACGGACTCCAGGCCGCGCGCCGCGGCGCCGCCCGCCCCGCCCATGCCCCAGGCCCGCACCGGGCTCTGCGCGGCC
The DNA here is from genome assembly GCA_016873405.1 of bacterium. The sequence goes on along the minus strand of VGXH01000415.1, from coordinate 441 downwards.
GCCGGGCCGGCCGCCAGCAGGGCGACGGCCAGTGTGGCGACGGCCAGCGTGGCGGCGGCCGGCCTGACGGCCCCGCCCGCCGTGAGCGGGGACAGCAGCCGTCCGCGCGCGATGTCCATCGGGTTGCTCCCCATGTCGCCGGTCCTTTGCTCTCCCGCCGGGCGGGAAGTGGATCCCTAGAACTGGTCGTCGACCAGCACGTCCAACTGCACCAGGCCGCGCACCTCGACGTAGTCCGTGCTGAGCACGCGCACCGACCGGCCGTTCGTGGAGGGCAGAACCGCCACGACCTTGGTCACCAGCCCGGGCAGCCCGAAGACGCGGGCCTGCTCGGCGGTCAGGTCGAAGGCGGGACGGCTGATCACCGACTGGGTCACGGTATGGGTCGTCGGGGACGTCACGGCCGCCTGGACCAGCAGCGGTCCGATCACCAGCGCGGGG
>VGXH01000414.1 GCA_016873405.1 bacterium | reverse complement strand
CCGCGACCGCGGCAAGGTCAACGCCGTGGCGGAGGAGCGCCTGCGCGAGCTGTTCAACGGCGAGATCGCGCACCACATCATCGACGCCAACACGGGCGAGGTGCTGGTCAAGAACGGGCGCAAGCTGACCGCGCAGGTCATCGAGGAGCTGGACCTCTCGGCCATCCACTGGGGCCTGCCGCTGGTCAAGGACGAGAAGCAGGACGCCCGCATCCGCTCGGTGTTCGAGGCGGCCGCGCGCGAACGCGAGCGCATCGACGTCGAGTACGACAAGAACGTCGAGCGCGCCCTGCGCGGCGACGAGCTGCCGCCGGGCGTGGTGAAGCTGGTCAAGGTCTATGTCGCGCGGCGGCGCAAGCTGTCCGTCGGCGACAAGATGGCCGGGCGGCACGGCAACAAGGGCGTCGTCTCGAAGATCATGGCCGAAGAGGACATGCCGTACCTGGCGGACGGCACGCCGGTGGACATCGTCCTGAACCCGTTGGGCGTGCCCTCGCGCATGAACCTGGGCCAGATCCTGGAGACGCACCTGGGCTACGCGGCCCTGGCCAAGGGCATCCGCGCGATGACGCCGGTGTTCGACGGCGCCTCGATCGACGAGATCAAGGGCGAACTGAGCGCGGAGGGCCTGGATCCGAGCGGCAAGAGCGCGCTGTACGACGGCCGCACGGGCGAGGCGTTCGACAAGAAGGTGACCGTCGGCGTCATCTACGTGATGAAGCTGCACCACCTGGTGGAGGAGAAGATCCACGCGCGGTCGATCGGGCCCTACAGCCTGGTCACGCAGCAGCCGCTGGGCGGCAAGGCCCAGTTCGGCGGCCAGCGCTTCGGCGAAATGGAAGTCTGGGCCCTGGAGGCCTACGGCGCGGCGAACTGCCTGCAGGAGATGCTGACGGTCAAGTCCGACGACGTGACCGGCCGCTCGCGCATCTACGAGGCGATCGTCAAGGGCGAGAACCCGCCCGAGCCGGGCATCCCCGAGTCGTTCAACGTCCTCATGCGCGAGCTGCAGAGCCTGTGCCTGGACGTGACGCTCGAGGACGCGGTCTAAGGGGACGCCACGGGGCGGTCGCCGGCGTGGCGCCGCCTCAGGCCCGCAGTGAAGGTCCTTGATTCCGGCCTGCCCCGGGCGGGGCGACCAGGAGGAAGATACATGCTCGGCCAGACTTTCCGCGAAGAGACCCGCAAGTCGTCCGACTGCAGCGCCATCAGGATCCAGCTGGCGTCGCCGGACAAGATCCGCGCCTGGAGCTACGGCGAGGTCACCAAACCGGAGACCATCAACTACCGCACGTTCAAGCCGGAGAAGGACGGCCTGTTCTGCGAGCGCATCTTCGGTCCGGTCAAGGACTGGGAGTGCAACTGCGGCAAGTACAAGCGCATCCGCTTCCGCGGCATGGTCTGCGACAAGTGCGGCGTCGAGGTCACGCAGAGCAAGGTGCGCCGCGAGCGGCTGGGCCACATCGAGCTGGCCGTGCCCATCGCCCACATCTGGTTCTTCAAGGGCCTGCCCAGCCGCATCGGCCAGCTGCTGTCGATGAAGGTCAAGGATCTCGAGCGCATCCTCTACTACGAGTCCAGCGTCGTCATCAACCCGGGCAACACCGAACTGCAGATCGGCGACGTGCTGAGCGACGAGGAGTGGGGGGCCCAATCTCGAGGAGCTGAATCGCCAGCTGCGGGCCGAGGTCAAGACCGAGTCGTCCGTGCAGCGCAAGAAGGCGATGCTCAAGCGCCTGAAGATCATCGACGCGTTCATCCAGAGCGAGAACAAGCCCGAGTGGATGATCCTCGACTGCCTCCCGGTGCTGCCGCCGGACCTGCGCCCGCTGGTGCCCCTGGACGGCGGCCGTTTCGCGACCTCGGACCTCAACGACCTCTACCGGCGCGTCATCAACCGGAACAACCGGCTGAAGAAGCTGATCGAGATCAAGGCGCCGGGCGTGATCCTGCGCAACGAGAAGCGCATGCTGCAGGAGGCGGTCGACGCCCTGTTCGACAACGGTCGCCGCTCGCGCGCGGTCAAGGGCCAGGGCAACCGGCCGCTGAAGTCGCTCAGCGACATGATCAAGGGCAAGAAGGGCCGCTTCCGGCAGAACCTGCTGGGCAAGCGCGTGGACTACTCGGGCCGTTCGGTGATCGTGGTCGGCCCCGAGCTGAAGCTGTACCAGTGCGGCCTGCCCAAGAGCATGGCCCTGGAGCTGTTCAAGCCCTTCATCATCCGGATGCTCGAGGAGAAGGGGTACGTCCAGACGGTCAAGAGCGCCAAGAAGCTGGTCGAGCAGGAGCGCCCCGAGGTCTGGGATATCCTCGAGGAGATCATCAAGGACCACCCGGTGCTCCTGAACCGCGCTCCGACGCTGCACCGCCTGGGCATCCAGGCCTTCGAGCCGGTGCTGATCGAGGGCAAGGCCATCCGCATCCACCCGCTGGTCTGCACGGCCTTCAATGCCGACTTCGACGGCGACCAGATGGCGGTGCACGTGCCGCTGGGCTACGAGGCGCAGCTGGAGGCGCGGCTGCTGATGCTCTCGCCGCTGAACATCCTCTCCCCGGCCAGCGGCGAGCCCGTGGCCTCGCCCAGCCAGGACATGGTGCTCGGTTGCTACTACCTGACCCTGGCGCGGCCGGGCGCCCGCGGCGAAGGCAAGATCTTCGCCGACGTCGCCGACGCCCACGCGGCCTACAGCGCCGGGCTGATCGACAAGCACGCGCTGGTCAGGATCCGCTTCGGCGGCGCGCGCGGCACGCTGGAGACCACCATCGGCCGCGTGAAGTTCAACGAGATCCTGC
>VGXH01000413.1 GCA_016873405.1 bacterium | reverse complement strand
CGCCGCACCTCGCTGTCGCCGGCAGGCGCCGTCACGGCCGGGGTCTCGAGCGAGTGGGCGGAGACTCCCAGTTCGAACCACAGGCGCGCGCGGTCCCCCTCCGTGAGCGGGGCCGCCGGGCCATCCAGGCTGAACAGACGGTCATCGCCGGCGGCGTAGGCGGTGAACGTCAGTTCGCCGGTGCGGACCCAGCCGCCGGCGACCATCTGGTCGACGGCCATCGCGCGCGGCAACGCGGTGCCGTTGTCGACGTCGAGCGTCCAGCGCAGGCGGTTCTCGGGACCAAGGGCGCCCCGGTCCACGCGCGTGAATCGCGTCATCTCGCCGCGATCCTCCCGTTCCACCTCGCCGGCAGCAGCCGCCAACGAGCCGTCGCGCGCCATGGCCTCCAGGCGGCGCAGCGTCGCCTGGACATCCTCGTGCCGCGTCAGGCCGGCGCCCGGGTCCGGAAGTCGATAGAGGCGACCGGCGGCGTCGCGCACCTCGCGCACGCCGTCGCGCCAGGTCACGAGGCGCCGGTTCGTCGCCTCGCCGATCTCGGCGCGGAATGAGCCGTCGGCAGTCACCCACTGGCGCCAGGGCTCGGGGTTCGCGTCGGGCCCCCGCACCCAGCCTTCGACCTGCGCGCCATCGACGTCGCGCAGCCGGGCCAGCACGTCGGCGAAGGCCGGTGGCGCCGCGTCCGGCCAGGCCAGCACGATGGCGATCGCGACGGCAACGCCGGTCGCCGACCAGGCCAGCGCCCGGCGCCAGGGGCGCGACAACTCCGGCCGGCGGGAGCGCCGCTGCGCGGCGCCCTCGAGGATCCGTTGCGTGGCGATCATCGCGTGCTCGAGCAGGCCGGGCGGCGGCGCTCCGGCAGCGCGCCACGCCGGCGCCAGCAAGAGGCCGGTGGCGACCTGCACGTCGCGGCGCGCATCGGGATGCGTCGCGAGATGCCGTTCGCAGGCCTCGGCGCGAGCTGCCGTCAGTTCGCCACGCACGTACTCGTCGAGGAGCTGTTCGAACTCGCGGGGAGTCAGTTCAGGCGACATGGTCCTCCTCCTTCGCGGGGTCCATCTGCGAACGCAGGCGGACCAGCGCCTTGTGCGCGCTCGCGCGGGCCGCGTCCTCGGTGATGCCCAATTGGGCTGCGATCTCGGCGAACGACATCTGCTCGAAGTTGCGCATGGTGAAGACCTGCGCCTGCCGTTCGGGCAGGCGGGCGGTCAGGTCGCGCAGGCGGTGGGGCAGGGGGTCTTGCTGGGGATCGATTGCCGGGGCCGGGCAGGCGACCAGCAGGTCGTCAGGCACGCGATGGCCGAGCCGTCGCTGGCGCCGCCGGATCCGGAACGCCGCATGGCGCGCCGTCGTGCACAGCCAGGCGACCGGGTTCTCGATCGTGCGGCCGCGGGCAAGGGCCAGATGGTGCTGGAGGAAGGTCTCCTGGAAGACATCCTGGGCGTCCTCGGCCGACGAGACGAGATTCCAGGCGACCTGCAGGACGCGGGCTCCGTGCAGGACCATGGCGTCCGCGGTCGGGAGGTTCGTGGAGGACAAGCAGGCTCCGATCGATGGACGCGCCCGGCTTCTGATCCGTGATACCATCTAGAGTCCCGGCAGCCGGAAATGTGAACCGGAAAATCCATCCGCGCGGGGCGGCTTCGTGTCGCTGCGGATCGCATGACACCGTTCAGTGCCCGCGGCGACGAGGAGGAACCCCCTTGCACGACATCCCCACGCCCGCCGAATTGGGCTGGTCATCTCACTGGCTGGAACGGTTCGCCCCCAATGCCGCGGCTGGCCTCGTCGCCGGCCGCGTCGTCCGCGGCGACCGCACCAGCTCGCTGGTGGCCACCGAGCGAGCGATCGTGCGCGCCGGCACGGCCGCGCGCCTGCTCAAGTCGGGCGGGGGCCAGGCGGCGCTGCCGGTCGTCGGCGACTGGGTCGCGCTCTCGGTCCCTGACGGCGATGGCGCCGCGCTGATCGAGGCCGTTCTGGCGCGGCGCAACGCCATCACCCGCGGCGACGCCGATGGCACCGCGGCAGTGCAGGCGCTGGCGGCGAATGTCGACACGGTGTTCGTGGTGCACCCGATCGCCGGTGAGCCCAACCTGCGCCGGCTCGAGCGCGAGCTGTCGGTGGCCTGGAGCTCGGGCGCGACGCCGGTGGTGGTGCTGACCAAGAGCGACCTCTCGGCGGACGCCGAGGCCGCGCGCGAGGCGGTGACGTCGGTGGCGATCGGCGTGGAGGTCCTGACGGTGAACGGGCTGGACGGCGCGAGCGTGGCCGGCCTGCTGGCACATGTCGCGGCCGGCCGCACCGCCATCCTGCTGGGGCCGTCCGGCGCCGGCAAGTCGACGCTGATCAACGCCCTGCTGGGCGAACAGCGTCTGGCCACCGGCGGGATCCGCGAGAGCGACGGACGCGGGCGCCACACCACCGTGGCGCGCGAGCTGGTGTGCATTCCCGGCCACGGCGTCATCATCGACACACCGGGCCTGCGCGCGATCGGACTGACCGGCGACGAGGACGGCATCGCGCTGGCGTTCCCCGACATCGAGGCGCTGGCGCCGTCGTGCCGCTTCCGCGACTGCCGGCACGGCGAGGAACCCGACTGCGCCGTGCGCGAGGCGGTGGAGACGGGCGAGCTGGACCCGGAGCGCCTGGCCAGCTGGCACAAGCTGCAGCGCGAGCAGCAGGTGGCCGCCACCAGGACCGACGCGCGGGCGCGCGCCGAGCAGAATCGCCAGGGGCGGATCATGGGACGCGTGATCAAGGACTATTACAAGAAGACAGGGAGGCCCTGATGGACCCC
>VGXH01000412.1 GCA_016873405.1 bacterium | reverse complement strand
CCTTCGACCCGCGCGGCACGCTCAATCCGGGCAAGGCGCTGCCCGGACGCCGCGCGTCCGGGACGGCGGCGGCGTGGGCCGCATCGCCGCCGGCGCCGTCGACGCCGGTGTTCGCCTGGCCGGATCTGGTGGTGACGGCGCCGGCGTCGGCCTCGCTGGCCGAGTTGCAGGAGCAGGCGCTGCGGCGGGGACTGTGGATCCCGCTGGGATCGCCCGGGCGCGGCGGCGGCCACGGGCTGGGCGCCGACCGCACGGTTGCCGAAGCCGTGGCCGAGTCCGCCGCCGGTCCGGTCGCGCTGGCCCGCGGGACGGCGCGCGAGTTCCTGCTGGAGGTCTGGGCCGAGACCGGCGACGGGCGCCTGTTCCACGCCGGCGCGCCGGTCGCCAAGAACGTGGCCGGTTACGACCTGCCGCGCCTGCTGTGCGGCTCGGGCGGCTGCCTGGCGCGCCTGCGAGCCGCCACCTTCGCGCTGCGGCCGGCGCCGCCGCTGGCGCGGTTGTGGCATCTTCGCTGGTCGCCGGACGGCTCGTGGCCCGCCGGCGCGCTGCGCGCGCTGGCCGCCGTGGGCGACCCGCTGGCCGGTGTCCAGTCGGTCGTCGACAGCGAGCGAGGCCAGGCGTGGCTGCTGGCGGGCGCCGGGACCGGGACCTCTCGGCCGGAGGCGCCGCGCGAGCCGGCGACCTCGGACGTGACGACCACCTTGGCCTGGAGCGGGCCGTTCGCGTCCGCGACCGCGGCGCTGGCCGGAGCGGGGGCGCCGCCCTGGGCGTTGGCGGCGACCGACTGGACGCTGCTGCAGCCGCTGGCCGGCGCGGGGTCCGCCCTGGACGCGCCGGCCGTTCCCCGCGGCCTGCGGCAGGCCTTGCCGGCGCTGCTGTGGGTGCCGTCAAGCGCGCCCATCGCCGCTCCTGCGGGGTGGCACGCGGAATCCGTGGTGCGGGGCGGACGATCCTCGCCGTGGCCGGTCCCGCCACCGGGGGTGCCGGTGGCGTTGCTGCGGCGCCTCAAGCGGTTGTTCGACCCGGATTGCGCGCTGGGCGGCCCCGACTGGTTGCGGGATCGCCCCGACGCTCCCGAGGCGCGCGATGTCTGACCGCGACACGACGCCCCGGACTCCACGTGCGGCCGCGCCGCCGGTCGCCGCGGCGGCGCTCGACGCGCTGCTGCGGCGCTGCGTGCAGTGCGGTCTGTGCCTGCCCGCGTGCGCAACCTGGCTGGTGACCGGCGACGAGACGTACTCGCCGCGGGGACGGCTGCTGCTGACCGGACAGTGGCTGGCCCGACCGCAGGCGGCGGCGGCCGACGCCTCCTGGCGCGACGCGTTGGACACCTGCATCGGCTGTCGCGCCTGCAGCGCCGTCTGCCCGAGCGGCGTGCCGCACGAACTGCTCGCTGCCGCCGCCGCGGCCGCGCGCGCGGTGGCGGCCCCGGCGCCCGCGTCCGCGGTCCGTGGCGCGAGCGGGATCCTGGAGCGCCGGGCCGCGCTGCGCGCCTTCGGCGCCGCCGCTGCCGCCGGCCGGGCTGCGCTCGCGCTCGGGCTGGGCCCGCGCTGGCGCGCGCGCGCCGCGCGATTGCCGGGAATCGGTCGCTTCGCGCGCCTGGTGGGCACGGTTCCCGTCGCCCCGCCTGACGAGCGGAGGCTCCTGCGGCTGCTCGACCGGCTGACCGGCTGCCCGCAAGGCGGCTCGTGGCCGCTGCGGGCCGCCGCCGGGCCGCGCGACAAGCTGCTGTGGTTCGGCGGCTGCGCCGACGAAGGCCTGCTGCCGGGCAGCGCGCGCCGACTGCGCGAACTGCTGGCCTGGGCGGGGGCGGAACTGGTGACCGGCGCCGCGGCCAACTGCTGCGGCGCGCTCGCCGACCACGGCGGCCGGCCCGACCGTGCCGCCGCGCTGCGCGCCCGCAACCTGGCCGCGTGGGGCGACGGCTGCGGCGCCGCGGGCATCGTCACCGCGGCCGCCGGTTGCGGCGCCGCGATCCGCGACTACGGACCACAGCTGCCGGCGCCGCAGATCGACGCCATCGCCTGGCTGGCGCGGCGCGCGCTCCCTTCGTTCGGATCCGTGCCGCTGCGCGTGGCCCTCCACGATCCCTGCCACGCGCGGCATGGCCAGGGGCTGGCGCGGGAGCCGCGGGACCTGCTGCGGGCGGTGCCCGGCCTGACGTTGCTGGAGCCTGGGGAACCTGAGGTGTGCTGCGGCAGCGGCGGGCTGTGGTCCGTGGCTCACGCCGGGCTGGCGGCAGCGGCAGGGCGGCGCAAGGCGGAATTCCTGGCGGCGACGGGAGCGGACCTGATCGTGACCTCCAACCCCGGGTGCCTGGGGCAGATCGCTCACTCCCTGGCCGCCTTGCCCGTCCGGACGCCACCGATCCTGCCGCTGGGGGATCTGCTGTGGTACGCCGCCCGGCGCGGGCAGGCAGGCAACGGCGCCGGGCCGGACGATCCGCGGGATCGGTCTTGACGGCACGGGGGATCTGAAATATCATAAGATCACGATGCAGCAATACAGCGAGTTGCCAGGCTTTGGCGAGGCCCCGGGGACAGCTTCGGCGGACCCCGCCGCGCTGTTCCAGTCGATCAGCGACCCGACACGGCTGCGCCTGCTGCGGCTGCTGGCGCGGGACGAGCTGAACGTCCAGGAGCTGGTGCGCATCACCGGGCAGAGCCAGCCCGGCGTGTCCCGCCACCTGGCGGTCCTGCGCGACCAGGGTTGGCTGGCCCAGCGTCGAGAAGGGACCTGGAACTGGTACCGCACCCAGACCCCGACCGCGACGGCGGCGGGACCTGAGCCCTTCGCGGGG
>VGXH01000411.1 GCA_016873405.1 bacterium | reverse complement strand
GACGAACCGGCGCAGGAAGACCTCGCCGGTCTGTGGGTCCACCTCGACGTCGGCGAACTGGGCCGCGAAGGGCGGCGGCGACTCGTTGGACAGGTGGCTGGCGGTGGCCATCGGCTGCACCTTCGCTTGGTAGAGCGCGTGCGTCGCCAGTTCGGCCATCGTCCAGGCCCGGCCGCCCGGCCCGGTCACCCGGCCCTCGGCGAAACAGACGTCCGCCGACGCGCACTCCCAGCGCGCGGCCGCGATCGCCGCCAGCTGCTCGCGCACCGCGCGCGCCGCCTTCTGCACGGCGCCGCCCGAGACGTAGGTCGTGCTCGAGGCGTAGGCGCCCACGTCGAACGGCGTCAGGTCCGTGTCCGAGCTCAACACGCGCACGTCCTCGTAGCGGATGCCCAGCTCCTCGGCGCAGATCTGCGCCAGCACCGTGTCGGAGCCCTGCCCGATGTCGGTGGCGCCGACGGCCAGGTTCACCGAGCCGTCCTCGTTGAGCTTCACCGTAGCGGCGCCCCAGTCCACGCCGGCGATGCCGGAGCCCTGCATGGCCAACGCCAGGCCCAGGCCCCGCTTCAGGTGCGGGGCCGACGGCTCGCGCCGCCGTCCCCATCCGATCGCCTCGCAGCCCAGCTCGATCGCCTTCTCCAGCCCCGTGCTGCGGATCACGCGCACCAGGCCTTCCTTGCCCTCGCCCAGCTTGGCCGACAGCGGGTCGGTGTCGCCGAGGCGGATGTGGTTCTTCCGCCGCAGTTCGAGCCGGTCCAGGCCGATCGCCTTGGCCACCTCGTCGATATGGCACTCCAGCGCGAAGCAGCCCTGCGGCGCGCCGTAGCCGCGGAAGGCGCCGCTGATCGGGTTGTTCGTGTAGAGGCAGGTCACCTGGAAGTGGATGTTCGCGCAGGGGTACATCGGCAGCACCTTCTGCCCGGTGTTGCCCTGCACCGTCAGCGCGTGGCTGCCGTAGGCGCCGGTGTCGGCCGTCACGCGCATGCGGTTGGCGACGATGGTGCCGTCGTTCATGACGCCGGTGGTCATGACGATCCGCTGCGGGTGGCGCAGACGCGCGCAGACCAGTTCCTCCCCGCGCGTGAACTCGAGGCGCACCGGCCGCCGCGTGCGCAGCGTCATCAGCGCGACCAGGTCCTCCAGCACCATCTCCTGCTTGTCGCCGAAGCCGCCGCCCACGCGCGGCTTGATCACGCGGATATCGGCTTCCTTCAGCTCCAGGATCCGCGCCAGGATGCGCCGCAGGTGGAACGGCACCTGCGTGCTGGTCTTGACGACCAGGCGGCCGTCCTCGTCCAGCCAGGAGATGGCCACGTGCGGCTCGATGTGGCTGGCCTGCACGCGCGGCAGCCAATAGGTGCGTTCGACGACGTGGTCGCAGCCCTTCAGCGCCGCCTCGACGTCGCCCACCTGCTTGTCGATGCGCGCCGCCACGTTGGTGCGACCGCCCTCGGCGATGCCGCGCGGGTCGGGCTCCTCGTGGATCAGCACGTCGGTGCGCGCCAGGGCCTCGTCCATGTCCGTCAGCGCGGGCAGCACCTCGTACCGCACGTCGAGCAGGCCCAGCGCCTTCTCGGCGAGGTCGAGCGACTCGGCCACCACCACGGCGACGCGATCGCCGATGAAGCGGGCCTTGGGCGGCAGGATCACCGTGTCCCAGGGCGACGGTTCGGGGTGGCTCTGGCCCGCCCGCGTGTGCGGGATGGCCTTGACCTGGGCGTGCCAGGCGACGTCGACCACGCCGGGCAGGGCCAGGGCGCGCGAGGCGTCCACCGCGAGGATGCGCGCGTGCGCGTGCGGCGAGCCGAGCACCTTCGCCCACAGCATGCCGGGCGGGTGGACGTCGTCGGTGAACACCGGTTCGCCGCGCGCCAGCTTGAAGGCGTCGATCTTGGTGACGTTGCGGCCGACCTCGGTGCGGGGCGCGCCGTCCCTCTCCTGCTCGCTCATCTCGCCTCCGCGCCCGCGGCGGGGATGGCGGCCAGGACGGCGGCCACCGCGGCCGCGGCCGCCACGGGTTTCACGTAGCCGGTGCACCGGCAGAGGTTGCCGCTCAGGGCCTCGCGGATCTCGTGCTCGCCGGGAGCGACGCCGAAGTCGCGGCATTCGCGCAACAGGTGGTACAGGCTGATCAGCATGCCCGGCGAGCAGTAGCCGCACTGCACGCCGGCGTGCTCGACCAGCGCCGTCTGCAGCCGCTGCATCAGCGGGTCGTCGCCGAGCCCCTCGAGCGTGGTGACGCGATGCCCGTGCGCGCGCGCCGCCGCCACCACGCAGCTGTTGACCGGCTGTCCGTCCAGCAGCACGGTGCAGGCGCCGCAGTCGCCGGTCTCGCAGCCGCGCTTGGCCGCCACCAGTCCCTCGTCCCGCAAGACCGCCAGCAGCGTGGCGCCCGGGGCCGCCTCCCACCGCGCGCGGCTCCCGTTGAGCGTCAGCTCCAATCTCACGCCGCCCCTCCCTGGTCGTCGTCCGCCGGTGCGTCGGCCAGCAGGCCGGCCAGCAGGCGGCGCGTCAGGACGCCCACCATCTCGCGTCGGTAGACGGCGCTCGCGCGGTGGTCGTCGATCGGGTCGCACTCGCCGGCGGCGATCGCCGCGGCGTCCGCCAGCCGTTCCGGCGACAGGTCCGCCACCGCCTCGCCCTCCAGTTGCGCTTCGGCCAGCATCGCGCGCATGGGCACCGGCGCCACCGAGCCCAGCGCGATGCGCACGGCGCCCAGCCGGCCGGCTCCCACTTCGAGGGCCACGGCCACCTGCACCAGCGCGATGTCCTCGGCCGAGCGCGTCAGCCGTCGCGCCGCCC
>VGXH01000410.1 GCA_016873405.1 bacterium | reverse complement strand
TTTTACCAGAACGTAGCGTTCTGCAGCCAGACCGGCCCGCTCTTGCCGGCCTTGGTGAGGGTCTGCGAGGCGCCGAACACGCCGCCGGCCACGGCGAAGGAGATGATCCACGGCGTGACGAACTGCGTCAGACTCACTCCGAAGTTGCCGATTCCGGCCTGGATCCCCAGTGCCGTGCCCTGCAGGCGCTTCGGGAAGAAGACGCTCGTGCTCGGCATGTAGCTCGAAAAGTCCCCGCCGCCGAAGCCGGCCAGGAAGGCCAGCAGCATGAACATCCAGAACGGCGTCTCGGGGTTCATCACCGCCAGGCCGATGCCCACGCAGGGCAGGATCTTGGCCAGCGTCGCGACCGTGACCACCCGCCGCGTGCCGAAGATCGGGATCAGGAACATGTGCGCCAGCCGCAGCGTGCCCCCGGCCAGACCGGGCATGGCCGTCAGCCAGAAGAGTTGCCGCTCTTGGAACTTGAAGCCGATGCCGCCCAGGCGCACGACGATGGCGCTCATCACGAACCAGGTCGCGAATGACAGGACCAGCGAGATGGTGGTGATGGTCAGCGTGCGCCAGGCGATGCGCCGGCCCGTGGATTCCCAGAAACCGGGATCCTCGGGCCGCCAGTCGACGATGTCCGCGGTCTTCATGGGCGCTTCCTCCGAATCACTCGAGTTCGTCGCTCTCGCGCGACCGCGTGGCGATCGCGATTCCCATCAGCAGGCTGCGCAGGCCGTAGAGCCCCAGCACGGTGGCGGCGAGCGTCAGCGCAATCTGTCCCGCGTTGCGACGCGCGTTGTGACGAAGCAGCAGCCACGGATCGCCGTCGGTGGCCAGCAGCGGGTGCGTGCCGGCGGCCAGCTCGCGCGCGTCCGGGATGCCGTCCCGGTCCAGGTCGCCGTCGGCCGGCAGCAGCGACGGCAGCACTGCGGGCGCCAGCTTGAGCTCGAGGAAGCGCGCCTTGCCGATCTTCTCGATGATCAGGTCGCCGAAGGCGTTGAGGATCGGGCTGTCGGCGCGGCTGCCCGGCTGCAGCGCCGCGCGCGCGCGCCCGAGCTGCTCGAGCTCCGCCGCCGAAAGCCGGCCGATCTGGCCGGGCGCGGTGCCTTCGGGTCCGTCGGCGTGTTCGTGGCACAGCGCGCAGTTGATGGCGCGTCCGGTCCGCTTGACGATGTCGCGCTGGAACTCCGGATGGGCCATCGCCGGCGACACCACCGCCACCGCCAGCAGAATCAGGATGGTTGCCTGGCGTCTCTTCATGGCCTCATCCCTTGAACAGGTGATACACGTTCTCGCCGAAGAACGTCATGAGCACGAGGTAGCCGGCTGCCACCGCCGACAGGACGCGCAACGTGCGTCGGCTCGTGCCGCGGAAGATCCACGGCGCCCCCACGAGCACGACGCCCAGCCCCAGCTGGCCGAGCATGACAACCCAGAACGGCAGCAGCTCCAGCGGGTAGTAGATCCAGTAGAAGTACCACTCCGGCTTGATGCCGTCCGGCGTCGAGCCTTTCGGGTTGAACGGCTCGAAGAGCGGGTACGTGAACAGCGAGTCGAACGGCAAGCACAGGCCCAGCACGAACAGGACCATGAAGGCGGCGCCCCACAGCGACAGGTCCTTGATGAAGAAGACCGGGAAGAACTTCTCGCGGCGGCGAGGCGCCTCGTCGACACCGGCGCTCATGCCGTGCAGTTGGATCGCGAGCAGGTGCAGGCCCAGCAGCGCCACCATCGCCAGCAAAAGCACGAGGACGTGCAGGGCGAAAAAGCGGCTCAGGGTGGCCTGGCCCACCGAAGTCTCGCCCTGGATCGTCTCCTTGATCGCGCGCGGCAGGTCCGCGAGCCCCCCGGGCAGGTATTGCCCCAGCTCCTCGATGGTCTGCAGGCCGATCTTCGTGGCGTTGACCGCGATCTGGTGCCAGGGCAGCAGGTAGCCCGTGAAGCCGAACACGAAGGTCACCGCGAACAGGCCCACGCCCGTCAGCCACGTGATCTCGCGCGGGCGATCGAACGCCTTCATGGCAAAGGTCGTCAGCAGGTGCACGAAGACGCTGGCGATCATCAGTGACGACGCCCAGGCGTGCAGGTTGCGCACCAGCGCGCCGCCCGGCACCTGCTCGCTGATGAACTCCACCGAGGCGTGGGCGTCGCTGACGGTGGGCTGGTAGTGGAACAGCAGCAGCAACCCGGTCACGATCTGCACGACGAAGAAGAACAGCGCCAGCCCGCCCAGGTAGTAGGCCCAGGAGAGCCGGTGCACGGGCACGTCCTTGTGGTGCACCATGTGGTCGAAGTTGAACTTCGCGGCCGGGAAACGCTCGGCCAGGTACGATTCGGCTGCCTGGATGCGTTCACGCAACGCCATCTCACGACCACCCCTCAGGCTTCGTGATGTAGAGATTGCAGCCGGCGAGCCGGGCCGCTTCGCGCGAGCCCTGAACCACGCCGTCGGCCGCCGCCGAGGCGACCACGGCCCCGGCGGCGTCGATCAGCGCCCACGCCAGCCCGGGCAGGGGCGCCTTCGCCGGGGCGCCCTCGTTGGGCCGGCCGCTGACGATGTCGAAGTAGGAGACGTGGCACGGGCAGAGGACGCGCCCCTGGCCGTCGAGCTCGCTGCTCACGGTGCAGCCGAGATGCGTGCACTTGGCCGACCTGACGATCGGAAGTCCGTCGGCGCCGCGGAACGCCAGGCCCGGCGCCATGTCGTAGGCGATGAAGTAGCGGCCCTTGGCCTCGGAGAGCTCGGCGTAGCTCGCCACCAGGATGGCCCGGCTGGTCCGCCGTTCGAGTTCCAGCTCCCGCTCCTCGGCGGTCT
>VGXH01000409.1 GCA_016873405.1 bacterium | reverse complement strand
GTTTAGCCGCCGTCGAAGCAGCGCACGACCTGCGCCAGCGCGTCGACCTTGCGACCGTGCTCGAGGAAACGGACGGCCTCGCGCGCGCCGTCGGCCCCGACGCCGCCCGCGTAGCCGGGGATGTCCACCCACGTGGTGCTCGCGTGGACCGTGCGCTTGGGCTTGAACATGGCCGACAGGCGGTCGAGCCGCTCGTCCGGCACCGGGCCGGCCGCCAGGTGAGGGTCGACCCCGCCCTGGCCCGTGGGCCGGTTGCCGCCGGTGATGACGTTGTGGAGTGTCGTCTTGCCCGTGAACTTGGGTCCGATGAGTCCGACCTGCACGTTCGTCTGCTCCGCGGGAAGGATGGTGCCGGGCGCCCGCCCGGGCGCCGCTCAATCGGCGGGCGGGTCCGGCGTCTCCCAGGGCGAGGAGTTCTCGTACGGGTCCGACCACACCGACCAGGGGCCGGTCACGCCGCCCTGGGTCAGGCCGCGCACGCGCACCTCGTAGGAATGGTAGTAGTCCAGCATGAGCCACACCACGTGCGAGTCGACGGGACCGGCCACCAGCGTGAAATCCAGCGGGCCGACCAGGTCCTCGTCGCCGCGCGTCAGGTCGCGCACCTCGGCCTGATAGCGGGCCACGGCGGCGCCGGTCTGCGGCGCCGCGAAGGCAACCCGCACGGGAACGTCGCGCGGGCGCGCCTTGTCCGGGCCGGCGGCGGTCAGGTGCACGGCCGCCCCCAACCCCGCCGCAAGGGCGACGCTCACCAAGCCGACCAACAAACCGCGATGACCAGCCATCTCGATTCCGCCCTGCGACCACTTGAGGCCGCGTGTGAGGGATCGCGCCTAACCTCGCTCCCCTGCCAAGATATCAGATCCGGGCGGTCCTGGCCAGTCTCGACCTCGCGGTGAAAACGAACGGTGTTGTCACGAAGACCGCGGGTTGCGCGGGTTTTTCGGTTGCCTCGGCGGGTGGCCGGACCGCATATTGCATCATAACCCCCTGAACCGGTCCCGCACCCGGTGTCCAACGGAGAATTGGGCGTGTTTTCAGGGTTTGCGCATGGAGGACGTTTCTCTTGCGGCGTTGGAACCTGAGCAGGCTGGTCGGAATGCTGGCGATCGCCGGCGCCGCCGCCTCCCTCCCGGGTCTCGAAGGTTCCGCCATCGCGGCGGACATCCACGTCCCGGCGACCGAACGGACGATTTCCGCCGCCCTGTCGCGCGCGAACCCGGGCGACCGCGTGCTGGTGGCCCCCGGCACCTACTACGAGCATGGGCTGAAGTTGCCGGCCGGCGTCGTGCTGGCCGGCGCCGGGGCCGCGCCGGGCGCCGTCGTGATCAACGCCCAGGCCGCCGGGCGCATCCTGTCCTGCGAGAACTACACGCGCTTCGCGGAGATCAGGAACCTGAGCTTCGTCGGCGGCTTCGCCGCAGGCGCCACGCTGGCGGACGGCAGCGGCGGCGCGCTGCTGATCAGCAACGCCGCCGTGAACGTCATCGACTGCGAATTCCGCGGCAACTACTCGGCGCGCAACGGCGGCGCCGTGTGGGTCTTCGAAGCCTCGCCCACCTTCAGCGGCTGCCTGTTCGCGAGCAACGCGGCCGGCGGCGGCGGCGGCGGCATGGACTGCACGTTGTTCGCCTCGCCCAGCCTGCAGAACTGCCGCTTCGAGGACAACCGCGCCGACTGGGGCGCGGGGCTCTCGTGCCGGGATTCCTCGTCGCCGGTGCTGCTGGCGACGGTGTTCGCCGGCAACCGCACGGAGGGCGCGCGGGGCTACGGCGGCGGCGCCTTCTGCGATCTGGATTCCAAGCCGCTGTTCTTCGGCTGCACCTTCACGCGGAACGACGCGCGGTACGGCGGCGGCATCGCCAATTTCGCCGAGTCCGGCGTGACGCTCGTGCGCTGCACGCTGGTGGAGAACCGCGGTTTCTGGCGGGGTGCGGGCATCTACACGAGCAACGCCGTGACCTCGGTGAACGCGAGCATCGTGGCCTTCCACGAAGGTTCTGGCATCCACTCGGGGGGCACCTACGGGCCGCAGGTCTACCAGAGCAACCTCTTCGGCAACACCGGCGGCGATTGGATCGGCGCGGCCGCCCCTTCGGCGCCGGGTCCCACCAATCGCGCGAGCGATCCGCGGTTCTGCGCGAACACCCAGCCGGGAGCGACTGCCTTCAATCTGCAGGAGACCTCGCCCTGCCATCCGGACAGCAACGGCGGCCTGACGCTGGGCGCCTGGCCGGTCGGCTGCGGCGCCCCGCTGCCGACGACGCTCGTCCTGAACGCCGGCTGGCACGGGGCGCAGGCCCACCTGCAGTGGCGACTTCCCGACGGCCTGGGCGTCACGCCGCAGTTCCGCCTGACCGGCGCCCGCGCCGCGACGCCGGAGTTGACCTGGGACGTCCCGTTCAGCCGTGACGGCGAGGGCCTCTATACGGCGGACGACCCCGCCGCCACGCTGCAGGGCAGCGGCCCCTATCTCTTCCGCCTCTACGCCGCTTTCACCGGCGCCGAGTGGACGCTCATGGCGCAGGCGATGCTCGAACTCGAGCCCGACTCGGAGGTGCCCGTCCTGTCCCGGGTGCTGGCCGCGCCGAACCCGTTCAATCCCGCGACGACCATCAGTTTCGAACTGGACCGCGCGCAGAGAGTCCGCGTCTTCGTCTACGATCTGGACGGAACGCCGGTGGCTCGGCTGGCCGATGCACAATTCGAAGCCGGCACCGGCCGCGTGACCTGGACGGGCGTCACGGACGACGGGCGCAGTCTGGCCTCCGGGACCTATCTGGTGCTGATCGACACGCCCTCGCGGCA
>VGXH01000408.1 GCA_016873405.1 bacterium | reverse complement strand
GGTCACGCGCACGGCCATGCCCGACTGCAGCGGGGCCATCCCCGGCGCGTAGTGGTTGTCGTAGGAGAGCTGCAAGCCG
Organism: bacterium; assembly: GCA_016873405.1. The sequence goes on along the minus strand of VGXH01000408.1, from coordinate 2,735 downwards.
TCGTTGCCGTCGGGCGACTCCCAGCCGGCGGTCGCGTACATGCGCAGGTGGTCGTTGTTCGAGACGTGCCGGTAGAGGAACAGCATCTCGCCGTTGCCGTCCGGCCCGGCGCGCCGCGATGGATCCAGCAGCACGAGTTGGAACGTCTGCAGCCCGAGCACCTCCGGCTGGTAGTTCGGCAGGCGGCTCCACTCGATGATGAAGCGGCCGCCGGCCGCGTCGTGCCAGGCGTAGATGCCGTCGGGGGCGGCGCCGTTCGGCAGCGGCGTCCCGGGGGCCGGCGTCTCCGGGTTCAGGTTGTCCCAGAACGGAGCCACCAGGGCGTTGTTGCCGTGCGTCGAGGGCAGGGTCCAGTTGTAGAAGTCGTAGCGGTTGGACAGGTCGAACGACACCCAGCCGTTGTCGCAGACGCGCAGGCGCGGGTAGTCCTGCCCGTAGTAGCGGAACGTGAACGGCAGGTCCACCAGCACCGCGGTGGCCAGGTTGTCGGGCACCGAGAAGTTCAGCTTCGTGCCCGGGCCGCCCAGCAACGTCGAGATCTCGGTCCAGGCGTACTGCGGCCGCGAGGCCGGGTAGTCCAGGTCGGCGCTGTCGTAGGCATAGTAGCCGTGCGCGTCCGGACCGCAGGGCGCCGTCACGTCCACCCGGCCGATCACGGCCGCGCAGGTGGACTCGCGCCGCCAGCCCTCGGCCGCCGTGATCGTGGCGGTGAAGTTCAGCGCGGTGCCCACGGCGAGCGCGGCCGGCACGGTGATCGACAAGCCGTCGCCGGTGCCGACCGTGGCGCCCGGCGCGCAGGCGCCGAACGGAGCGCTGGCGCCCGCCAGCGCGGCGCCGCCGCCGCCGACCAGCGCCAGCGTGACGGTCCCGCCCGCGGTCGCCCGCGAACCGTCGTTGCGCAGGGTCAGGCGCAGCGGGGTCGTCTGTCCCGGCTCCACGTGGCCGGACGCCGCGCCCAGCGCCACCGGCTCCAGGCGCGAGGCCGCGACCGTGAACGACCAGGCGGAGACATCGACGGCCCCGCCGCCACGGTCGGCCGCCAGGCGCAGGGTCACCGCCTGGCCGTCGTCCGCGTCGTCGGCCACCGTCACCGTCAGCGGCGTCTGCGCCTGGCCTTCGAGGCCGGCCGCGAGCGCCGCGAACGCGGCCGTCCCCGACGCCTGCGCCGGCCCTTCCACGGCCGCCGCCGTCACCGTGAAGGCATCGCTGCCGACGGTGCCGCGATTGGCCATGCGCAGGGTGACGGCCAGCGTCTCGCCGGGATTCGCCACGCCGTCGGCGCCGTCGGCGATCGTCGCCGACACGGCGGTCACGAATACGGCGGGGGCGGCCGTCGGCACCGACGCCTCGACCGGCGCCACGCCGGCCCCCGTCACCGCGACGACCACCGGCGCGCCCGCGCCCACCGGCGCCAGCTCGAGCCGGGCCACGCCGGCCGCGTCGGTGCGGCCGCTGCCCAGCAGCACGCCGCCCTGCGTCACGCCCACGCGCGCCCCGGCCACGGGCGCGCCGCCGCCGGCCGGCAGGACCGTCACCGTGATGTCGTTGCCGCCGACCGGCAGCGAGACCGGGGTGTCCACCAGCACCGGGCGCGGCGCGCCGCGCCAGTACTCCAGAGCCGGGTCGCCCAGCAGGTTGTAGATGTGGAAGTAGAACTCGACGGACTCCTCGCCGTTGCCGGCGGCATCCACCTCGTTCGGGAAGTAATCCAGGAAGCGCAGCTTGCCCGCGTTCAGCAGGGCGCCCAGATCGGTCAGGCCGCTCTCGACGATGCGCTCGAACACCGCGATCGCCATGGCGTCGTTGTAGCGCGTGTGCGACCAGTGCTCGCCGTTGCCGATGAACGCCACCGCGCCCTTGCCCGGCGCCTCGGGCGTGCCCTGGCGCAGGAAGGCCTCGCCGAAGCAGGGCGGGCTGGAGGTGTAGTCGCCGGTCAGGCAGACGAAGCTCATGACCACCGGCAGCTTCCAGCCGTTGTTCAGCGCGGGGATGTCGTTGACGGTGTAGCTCGGCGGGTCCCAGCCGCCGGTGCCGTAGGCCCAGCCGCGGTAGACCACCATCGAGGCGCCCTGGTCGATGTTCTGCTTGATCATCTGCGCACCCATGAGCGGCGGCAGCGGCACCGGCGAGGTGATGGCGGTCGCGGGCCCGAAGCCGATGGCCTGCAACTGGCGGCCGCAGAAGGCCACCGTGTGCGGCGGCGTCGTCGAGCCCGTCAGCCCGGCGACCATCAGGGACTTCGTGAACCAGGCCGTTTCGGCCGTGTACGGCGTGCGCTCGTAGCCCACCGTGCGGGCGACCATCGCCTGCGCATCGGCCAGGCTCTCGACCGGGAAGCGGCCCAGCATCGCGTCCGGCAGGAAGTCGTCGCCATCCAGCAGCACGTACTCGAGGTCCGAGGGATTGCCCAGGAAGCTGTAGGTGGGGATGGCGCCGATGTCGCCGAACAGGACGACGTGTTCGGGCGGGTATTCCCAGGTATCGTACGCGTTCTGCAGCCAGGCCTTGATGCCGGCGGTCGAGGATCCGGTGACGTCGGTCCCCACGGTCGCCACGCGCAGCCCCTTGAGCGTCTTCCACTGCGCGAGCGGCCCGACCGCCGCGGCCAGCGCCGCGTCGTACACGATCACGTAGCTGCCGCGGCTGACCGTGGCCGCCTTGTCCGCCGGCAGGCCGGCCAGGGTGGCCTCCAGCGCCGGCGAGGCCAGGCGGTGGTCCGGCGTCTCGGCCGCCCA
>VGXH01000407.1 GCA_016873405.1 bacterium | reverse complement strand
TCGCAACGCGCACGGCCAGCTGCTCGAGCACAGCCCGTTCTGCGAACGTGACCTGCGCCTGCCCTCGGAGCTGCCGGTGCACGACGAACGGGGCGAGTTCGAGATCATCACGCGCGTCGGCGACACCTGCCACCGCGTCGTGATGGACCACCACCCGCTCGATACCGTCGGCTGGGACGGCTACTACTTTCCATGGGCCTTCAATATCCACGACTTCGAACCGATCGTGGGGCGTCTCCATCAGCCGCCCCCGGTCCACCAGACGTTCGAGGGCGACGGTTTCGTCATCTGCTCGTTCGTGCCGCGCCTGTACGACTTCCACCCCGAAGCCGTGCCGGCGCCCTACAACCATTCGAACGTGATGACGGACGAGGCGATCTACTACTGCAACGACGAGTTCATGAGCCGGCGCGGCATCGAGTTCGGCTCGCTGACGCTGCACCCGGACGGTCTGCCGCACGGGCCGCAGCCGGGGCGGACCGAGGACTCGATCGGGGCGGCCCGCACGGATGAACTGGCGGTGATGGTCGACACGTTCGCGCCGCTGCGCGTGGCCCGGCAGGCGCTCGCTTGCGAGGACACGACCTACGGCGCCTCGTGGCTGGGGGAGCCGTGAGCGTCAGCGCCGGCGCCCGCGCCTTCCTGGCGGGACTGATCGATTACGCCGGCCTGTTCCCGCCGGCGGCCCTGCCGCTGGGACCGGCCCTGGCGGAATACGCGCGCCACCGCGCGAGCGCCGACGCCTGGATCCTGGGGCGGTTCATCGCGCCGGCGACCAGGCTCGACGCGCTGGCCGCAGCGCTGGCCGCCGAGCCTGCGCTCGGCGGGCGCTCGCCCTGGCACCTGGCCGTGCTGGTCGGCGGCGGCGCCGACCTGGCTGCGGCGCTGGCGGCGGTTCCGGCCCAGGCCGACGCCGTGGCCGCCTGCGAGCAGGGCGGACCGCGCGGCCTTTCGGTCGAGGGGCTCGAGGCGCCCCTGCCGCCGGGCGCCGGTTCGGCGCTGCGGCTGGCCGAAGCCCTGGCGGAGGAGGGACTCGGCGGGCGCGAGCTGTACCTGGAAGTTCCGCCGTCGGCGCCCATCGACCTAGTGCTGGCGGATGTCGCGACGGCGGCGGCGCGGTTGTCCGGACCACAGGCGGCCTTCCCGGTCCTGGGCGTCAAGCTGCGGTGCGGAGGCCTGGCGCCGGAGGCGTTCCCGGCCCCCGAGCGCGTGGCCGCCGTGCTGGCCGGCTGCGCCCGCGCGGGCCTGCCGCTGAAGTTCACCGCCGGGCTGCACCACCCCGTGCGGCACCGCTCGGCGGAGCCGCCGGTGATGATGCACGGCTTCCTGAACGTGATCGGCGCCGCGCTGCTGGCCCGGGCCGGCGTTGCGGACGAGGCCAACCTGGCGGCTTGCCTGCGCGAGACCGAGGCGGCAGCTTTCGCCCTGGACGGGGCCGGCTTCGCCTGGCGCGACCTGCGCCTGGAGCCGGCGGCGGTGGCTGCGGCCCGCGCGGCCGGCGTGGCCGGTTTCGGCAGCTGTTCCTTCGACGAGCCGCGGCAGGATCTGGTCGCGCTCGGCCTGCTTCCCTGAGACCAGCGAAAGGACCTTGCGCCATGGATCCGACCGTCGACCCGCGGGCGAAGTCGTTCGTGCCGGTCGCCGCCGACTCGCACTTCCCGCTGCAGAACCTGCCCTACGGCGTCTTCAGCCCGCGCGGCCACGAGGGGCCGCGCGTGGGCGTCCGCATCGGCGACATGGTGCTCGACCTGTCCGTGATCCAGGACGACGGACTGCTCGACGAGGCCGAGCTGCCCGACGGCGTCTTCGCCTGCCCGTGGCTGAACCCCTTCATGGGGCTGCCGCCGCCGCAGCGGAGCCTGGTGCGGGACCGCCTGCACCGTCTGCTGAACGTCGACGAGCCCGCTCTGCGCGACGACCGCGACCTGCGCGCCCGCGCGCTGCGCCCGCTCGCCGCCTGCGACCTGCACATGCCGGTGGGCGTGCCCGACTACACGGATTTCTACTCGTCGCGCGAGCACGCCACGAACGTGGGCATCATGTTCCGCGGCCGCGAGAACGCCCTCTTGCCGAACTGGCTGCATCTGCCGGTCGGCTACCACGGCCGCGCCAGCTCGCTGGTCGTCTCCGGCCAGCCCGTCGTCCGTCCGCAGGGACAGATGCAGCCGACCGAGGGCGCGCCGCCGGTGTTCGGGCCCTCGCGGCTGCTCGATTTCGAGTTGGAGATGGGCTTCTTCATCGGCGCCGGCAACCCGCTCGGCGAGCCCGTGCCGATCGATCGCGCCGACGAGCACATCTTCGGGCTCGTGCTGGTCAACGACTGGTCGGCGCGCGACATCCAGAGGTGGGAGTACCAGCCCCTGGGTCCCTTCAACGCGAAGAACTTCGCGACCAGCGTCTCGCCGTGGGTGGTCACGCTGGAGGCGTTGGCGCCCTTCCGCTGCGCCGCTCCCGCCCAGGACCCGGCGCCGCTGGCGTACCTGTCCGAGTCGGATCGGCACACCTACGACATCCACCTCGAGGTGCACCTGCACGCGGCGGGCGAGTTGAGGGCGCGGCGCATCTGCGCGAGCAACTTCCGGCACCTCTACTGGACCATGGCCCAGCAGTTGGCCCATCACACGATCACCGGCTGCAACCTGAACACGGGCGATCTGCTGGCGTCCGGCACGATCAGCGGACCGGACCCCGACAGCTACGGCTCGTTGCTCGAGCTCACCTGGCGCGGAACCAGGCCCCTGCCGACCGCCGAGGGCGCCGAGCGCCGCTTCCTGGCCGACGGAGACGCCGTGACGATGACCGCCTGGTGCCAGGGCGAC
>VGXH01000406.1 GCA_016873405.1 bacterium | reverse complement strand
AATTGCTGGAGCGACGGTTGTTCCCGAGCCTGATCCCGCTGCCGCAGCGGTGGAACGATTACTACTGGCGGCGGGTGCTGACGCGGGCGCTGTCGCGGCAGCGCAGCCACGACCTGAAGTACGCGGTCTGAGCGGGTTCGATAGAGAACCGGCCGCACCCTCGCAGGACGCGGCCGGACACAATCTCGACGGCACAACCTCAGTCTTGGGGTGGGGGGGCTCGGTGGATGTGGATGTAGTGTTGGCTGGAGATGAACTTGCGCACCTGCCCACTCCCAGGAGTCAACACAAAGACAAAAGCCCCGTAATGGACGCCCGCCGGTCCCGCATCCACGCGGACGTCGATCACCGCCACCGAGACCGGCTGCGGGCAGGTCTCCTCGGTGCCGAACTGGAGCAGGTAGCCCCCCTGCGGGTCGAACACCTGGACGCGGCTGTTCCCGGTGTCCGCCACGAAGATGCGGCCGCTGGCGTCCACGTCCACCGCGTGCGGGCGGTCGAACTCGCCGCGGGCCGAACCCGGGCGTCCCACCCACAACGTGTCGGAGACGCAGGGGGCGGCGTAGCCGATGACGTAGTCGGTCATCGCCGGCGGCTCGCAGGTCACCTCGAACTCGCGAGCCAGGCCCCGCAGCGGATCCTCGTCGCCGACGGCGGGAGTCGTGTCGCTCAGGTCGGGGGTGGCGTCGAAACGGATGACCCAGTTGCGGTCCGGGTCGGTGTCGCAAACCAGGAACATGCCCTCGGCGTCGGTGGCCATCCCGGCGGCCTCGTGCACGGAGCGGGCGCCTTCACCCGGCGCCCAGGCCAGGATGCCGTGCGAACCGGGGCCGTTGAAGTCGTCGAAGGCGTAGCGGTGGATGACCGCGGAGTCGGGATCGGCCAGGTAGAGGAACGTGCGGGCGCCCGGCACCTGCTCGATGCCGCGGTCGTTGGCGGCCATGGCCCGCACCGCCTGCACGGCCGGCAGCGCGACGTGGCCGAGCGGGGACAGGTCCGACGACGCGAACCAGTGGAGGCTCCGGGCGCCCTGGTCCCAGACGAAGACAACCTGCCGGTTGGGCCCGACGCAGATGGCCGTCGCGTCGACGAGTCCTGCCGCGGATGCGGCCACCTGACCGAACTCCTGGTTCAGCTTGCGCACGGCGGTCGGCTCGACGACGAACACGAAGCCGTTCGATTGGATCAACTGCCGGATGGTCCCCGCCTCGTAGACGCCCTCGGTGACGTACGGCGTCAGCGAGAAGAGGCCCTGCGGCTGCGGGATGGCGATCTTCTCGCCGCAACCGCCGGCCAGGGCCAGCGCCGCGGCGGAGATCGCCGCCGCGAAGACACGGCGCGGGCTGTGGCTCGTCATGGCCGGTCCTCCGCGACAGCCACGCCCGCCGGGCGCCGCCACAGCGGCGACAGGTCGAGCGAGAAGTGGTGAATGCCTCCGAACGAACCCATGTCCGCGTAGGCGTAGTCGACGCGGATCCGCATCTGGTGGCGCTCGAGCTGCAGCCCGAAGCCGGCCGCCAGGCCGCCCTCGGGCCGGTTCGTCTCGAAGCCCGCGCGCAGGAACAGCTGGCGGCGGAGACCCAGCTCCCCGCCCAGCCGGAAGCTCTCGGAGTAGTCCGACGGATGATTGAAGTCGGCCGTGGTCAGCAGCGCGATCTTCGGCGACAGGTCCCAGGTCCTGGCCACGCCGTAGGCGCCCACCGTGGGCGCCGGAAAAGCCTGGAATTCCCGCGCGGCGACGTAGCCGTCCGGGGCCGGCGGCGGCGTGCCGGCCGGACTCATGTCGCCGCCGAAGTTCCGCACCGAGAACCCGATGCGCAGGTCGCCGAGCCCCACGTAGTACAGGATCCCCATGTCGGCCAGCAGCGCCCGCATCTGGTACTGGTCGAGGTTCTCCTGGAAGAACTTCACGGTCATGCCGATCGAGAAGCGGTCGGTCATCGCCCGCGCCAGACTGCCGCCGACGAAGAACTGGTTCGCATTGAAGTACTGTCCGGTGCCCTCCTGATGCAGTTCGTCCGTGCGCAGGATATCGCCGGACCGAAGCGCGCCGAACATCAGCCCGTGGGCGAAATTCTGCCCGCGCCGGTGATAGGCGGCATAGTCCAGATCGATGTCCGCGGCCCAGGCCACGTGCGAGGCGAACCAGTTGCTGCGGCCCGGGGTGCGCATCAGGCCGGCCGGGTTCCAGAAGATGGCGGCGCCGTCGGTCGCCACGGCTGAGTACGACTGACCGAGCGCGACGGCCCGCGCGCCGACCGGAATGCGCAGGAACTGCGCGCTCGCGGTACCGGCGTTCTCTTCACCGAACAGGCGGATCAGGTCGCCGGCGGACGCCGGCGCCGTCGCGATGAGCGGCAGGACCAGGGCGAGCGCCCACAGACGACGGAGGATGCGGGCTACCACGAGTAGCTCACCCCCCACAGGATCGTCAGCGGATCCTCGATGTAACTGGGATCGACGACGCTTCGCGCGTACTCCGCACTGTCGGTCGAGTAGACGTATTCGGGATCGCCGGGCGGCGGCGGCTGCTCGGTCCAGCGGGGGTTGTAGTCGCCCACCCGGTAGCCCTCGCCGGTGAACGGGTTGACGCGACGGTAGTTGCTGTGGTTGAAGAGGTTGCGCGCCTCGACCGAGAACGTCAACCGCTCGCGCTTGCCGAAGCGCCAGAACTTGTTGAACCGCAGGTTGAACGACGACTTCGTGGGGCCGATGGCGCCGTAGTCCGTGCCGTCCAGATACTGCCGCGGACCGACGTGGTTCGCCTGCGTGTAGCGCTGCCCCGCCTCGGCCTGGAACAGCAGGTTCAGGCTCCAGTCGGGCG
>VGXH01000405.1 GCA_016873405.1 bacterium | reverse complement strand
CCCCTACCCGCTGCTGGACGACATCGCGCTGCGCATGGAACTGGCCTGCGCGCGCGAGATCTGGAACGACGCCTGGGGTCCGGGCGCCATTTCCACCGGCTTCTTCCCGGCCGAGATGTGCTTCAGCCAGCGGATGATCCCGGCGCTGGTCGACGCCGGGGTCACCTGGACCGTGGTGCCGGACCTGCACATCGCGCGCGCCTGCGCGAACTACCCCTACCAGGCGAACCTGGACAACTGCGACCCGCCCAACCGCGCCGACCGTCTGAACCCGGCGCAGTCCAACTGGACCAGCCACACGATCTCGCGCGGCGTCACGCTGAAGGTGCCGTATCCGTTCGGGTTCACGCCGCACCGCGCGCAGCACGTGGATCCGGCCACGGGCGTCATCAAGAGCCTGGTCGTCGTGCCGGCGGCCAACGCCATGGGCTGGGAGGAGGGCTACTCGCTGTTCGGGACCGGCGGCATCGACGCCATCGCGCCGCAGAACGATCCCGCGCGGCCGATGCTGGTCCTGTTCGCCCACGACGGCGACAACGCGTGGAGCGGCGGCTACAGCTACTACAACGAAAACGTCAACCAGTTCGCCCATGCGGCCGCGGCCAGGGGCTATCGTCCCACCACCGTCGCGACGTACCTGGTCGACCACCCGGTGCCGAGCGGCGACATCGTCCACGTGGAGGACGGCGGCTGGGTCAACGCCGACGGCGACTTCGGCTCGCCGCAGTTCATCAACTGGAACTGGCCGCTGGTGAACGCTTCCGGCGCGTTCGACATCCCCGGCGGCTGGGCCGAGGACCAGCGCAACTGGGCCGTGCTCACCGCGGCGCAGAACCGGGTCGAGACCTGCGCGGCCATCGTCGGCAGCGTGAATCCGGCGAAGGTGGTCGATCCGCTCCTGGGCGCCAACACCGCCGAACGTGCCTGGCACTACCTGCTGGCCGGCTACGAGAGCGGCTACATGTACTACGGATCGTCGCTGGACATGGAGATCAAGGCCACGCTGGCCTGCAACCAGGCCCTGGCCCTGGCCGATCCCGTGGTGGCCGGCGGCCCCGACACCGTGGCGCCCACCGTGTGGCTGCCGCAGCGTCTGCCCTGGAACCCGGGCGGGTTCGGCGGCGGTTCGCTGTGGGGCTGGCCGTCGGGCGCGGGCGCGGCGATGTCGCGGGACTTCCACGTCTGGACCTTCGCGCACGACGTCTCGGGCCTGGCGCGCGTGGACCTGATGGTCCGCGAGGACGCCGACGGGCACAACGACACCGCGACCACCGCCAACGAGACCTACGCCGGCGGCGCCGGCGTGGGCGCCTGGACGGCGCGGCCCCTGACGCGCCGCGTCATGCCGTTGGGCGAGCCCTGGGACATCCCGGGCATCGACCTGACCGTGCTGCCCGCGCGCATCGCCGACCAGTACTGGCTGAAGCTGACCGGCCACAGCGACGTCCTGCTGGACTACTACATCGAGGCCGAGGACGCCCACGGCAACGTCAAGCGCACGCCCATCCAGCACGTGTACGTGGGCACCGGCGGCGGCGGCGGCGGCGGCGAGGGCTTCGTGATGGACGGCGCGCTGGACGCCGAGGTGCCGGCGCTGGCGGCCGCCGGCGGGGCCACGCTGTGGGCGCGGGCGCATGGCGGCTGGCTCTACCTGGCCACCGACGCCCCGTCGGTCTGGGCGGGGCGCGACGTCTTCCTGCTGGTGCGCAACGGGGCCGGCACGCCGCTGCGCCCGGCGCCCTGGGCCAAGGCGGGCCAGGCCGCGACCTGGGTCCGCTTCCTGGCGCGCGAGGCGGGCAATGGCTGGCTGGGCTGGTTCGGCGCCAACGAAGCCGTGCTGAACGACGACACGGCGCTGGTCAAGGCCGCCGGGGCCGTGCTGGAGGGGGCGCTGCGCCTGGACTCGCTCTTCCCGGGCGCGCTGCCCGCCACGGTGGAGGTGGCGATGGCCGCCTACGCCTCGCCCGACGGGGGCGCCCTGCAGGGGCAGGCGCCGGCCGGCGACGGCGACGGTCACCTGGAGCCGGCCGAGTTCGTGTCCCTGCCGCTGCACGCGGCGGGCGCCGGGGAGCCGCCGGCGGCCGTTGGTCCGCGGCTGGTGGCCTGGCCGGTCCCGTTCAACGCGCAGGTGCGGCTGGCGCTGGCGGGGCTGCCGGACGGCGTGGTGGCGGTCACGATCCACGACGCCCGCGGCCGCACGGTCAGGCGGCTGACGACCGTCGTGGCCGGCGGGAGCGGCGAGCTGGTCTGGGACGGACGCGACGAGACGGGGCGCGACCTGCCCAGCGGCGTGTTCTTCGCGCGGGCCGCCGGGGCGGTCGACGACGGCTCGGCGGCGGCGGTGGCCAGACTGGTGCTGGTGAAGTAACCCGGCGGCGCGGGTCTCTCTCCACGCAGTCTTCGTTCCCGGACTGGTTGATGTATCAACCATCCAAGGGCTTCGATACTGGCGTTTGGCGTGCCTGAAATCGTTGATACGTCAACGAGCGGGGAAAATGGGCAACGCAACACGCGCCGGCGGCACCGTATCGGCGATATCGGCGACCGGACTCCGCACGGGGCGTTCCCGGAATTCGCGCCCGACAGAGGCAACCTTCCCGGCCCGCCGCGCGTCAATGGCACGTCGGGTCCGGCGGTCCTCCACTGGCCGGGTCCCCGCCGTCTCGATCCCGAAAGGAGCGCCATGAAGCGCCGGTCGCCGACAGCCATCGTCCTGTGCCTGATCCTGATCGCCCTGCTGCCGACGCTGCTGCAGGCGCGGTCGGCGCGCGGCGCCGAGACGACGCGCGAGTTCACCATCGACACCTCCAACCTGTACCTGGGCAACCTGATCGGCG
>VGXH01000404.1 GCA_016873405.1 bacterium | reverse complement strand
AAGTTGCGGACCTGCAGCGACGAGAACGTGGCGCGGACCCACCCCGGCGCGCGTCCGCCGGCGGGGGCCGGCAGGGGGGCGGTCGGCGGGGGCTCTGGGCGCGGCATGCGGGACTCCGGGAAGCTGAAGGCGCGGGTCCCGGCCCGGCCGGGGAGTGCACCAACGTGGCGGGGCGCGGCGGCGGTGTCAAATGGCGATGGGGCCGCCGGTCGGTGGCGCGGCGACATCGACGTTAACTGTATTTTTGACAACATATTACGGCAATCGCCATTCCACCGGGGCCTGGACGGGGCCGCAGGCGGCCAATCTATACTTGACAGGTATAGTCATCTATGTTTTTTTGGGAGGGACAAAAAAACCCGCCGCGGTCCGCGCTGCCGCCGTGATCCCCAACCCAGAGGCCTGACGATGTCCGACCCGCTGCTGAATCCCGCCGACCCGACCAACGTGTTCGCTTGCCGCAACCTGCGCGTGTTCGTGCAGGACGGCGACCCGAAGTCGGTGGCTCCCGAGAAGGAGATCGTCCGCGGCGTGGACCTGACCGTCAGGCGTGGGCAGAAGCACGCGCTGATGGGGCCCAACGGTTCGGGCAAGTCGACGCTGGCGGCGGCCCTGATGGGCCACCCCGGCTACCGCGTCGAAGGCGAGATCTGGCTGGAGGGCCAGCGCGTCGACCAGCTGGCGCCGCACGAGCGCGCGCGGCGCGGCCTGTTCCTCAGCTTCCAGTACCCGGTCGCCGTGCCCGGGGTCACGGTGGCGAACTTCCTGCGCGCGTCGCTGGCGGCGCGGCGGGGCACGGAGATCCCGGTGCGGGCCTTCCGGCAGGAGTTGAACGAGGCCTTCGACGCCATGGACATGGACCACTCGTTCATCACCCGCTATCTGAACGACGGCTTCTCGGGCGGCGAGAAGAAGCGCCTCGAGATCCTGCAGATGCTGCTCTTGAAGCCGTCCTTCAGCCTGCTGGACGAAACGGACTCGGGCCTGGACATCGACGCGCTGAAGGTGGTCAGCGAGGGCATCAACCTGGCCAGCAACGACCAGAACGGACTGCTGCTGGTCACGCACTACCAGCGCATCCTCAACCTGGTGCAGCCGGACGTCGTGCACGTCTTCATGGGCGGGCGCGTGGTCCGCACCGGCGGCATGGAACTGGTGCACGCCCTGGAGGAGCGCGGGTACGACTGGCTGGCCGACGAGGCCGCCGCGATCGCCGCCGTCGCCGAAGGGAGCCGCGCATGAGCGACGCGACGACGCGTGAAGTCGCCCCCCGGGACGTGACGTCGATCAACGACGACTACGCCGCCCGCTACGGCTTCCACGACCCGGAGGACTACTTCCTGAAGGCCCCCAAGGGGCTGGACCACGAAGTGGTCGAGATGATCTCGCGCAAGAAGAACGAGCCGGACTGGATGCGCCGGATCCGCCACCAGGCGCTGGACACGTTCCTGGCCAAGCCGATGCCGCGCTGGGGCAACACCGAGGCGCTGGGCGGCATCGACTTCGAGAACATCCACTACTACATCAAGCCGAAGGGCGAGCAGGCCAACGACTGGAACGACGTGCCCGAGCAGATCAAGCGCACGTTCGACCGCCTGGGCGTCCCCGAGGCCGAGCGCAAGTTCCTGGCCGGCGTCACCGCGCAGTACGAGTCGGAGGTCGTCTACCACTCCATCCGCGAGGACCTGACCAAGCTGGGCGTGCTGTTCATGGACATGGATTCGGGCCTGCGCGAGCACCCGGAGATCGTGCGCAAGTGGTTCGGCAAGATCATCCCCACCGGCGACAACAAGTTCTCCGCCCTGAACACCGCGGTGTGGTCGGGCGGCTCGTTCATCTACGTGCCCAAGGGCGTGAAGGTGGACATCCCGCTGCAGGCCTACTTCCGCATCAACGCCGAGAACATGGGCCAGTTCGAGCGCACGCTGATCATCGCCGACGAGGACAGCTCGGTGCACTACATCGAGGGCTGCACGGCGCCCACCTACTCGTCCGACTCGCTGCACTCGGCGGTGGTGGAGCTGGTGGCGATGGACCGCGCCCGCATCCGCTACACGACCATCCAGAACTGGTCGACCAACGTCTACAACCTGGTCACCAAGCGCGCCCACGCCTACGCCGACTCGGTGGTCGAGTGGGTGGACGGCAACCTGGGCTCGAAGCTGACGATGAAGTACCCGGCCATCGTGCTCAAGGGCGAGCGCGCGCACGGCGAGGTGCTCTCGATCGCGTTTGCCGGCCATGGCCAGCACCAGGACGCGGGCGCCAAGATGACGCACGTGGCCCCCAACACCACCAGCCGCATCATCAGCAAGTCGATCAGCAAGGACGACGGGCGCAGCAGCTACCGCGGGCTGGTGAAGATGGGGCGCGGCGCCACCGGCTGCAAGACCAGCGTCGAGTGCGACGCGCTCCTGATCGGCGACCACGCCGTCTCGGACACCTACCCCACGATGGACGTCGCCGAGTCAGACGTGCGCGTCGAGCACGAGGCCCGCGTCTCCAAGGTGGGCGAGGAGCAGCTCTTCTACCTGCAGAGCCGCGGCCTGGACCCGGACAAGGCGCGCCTGATGATCGTCAACGGGTTCATCGAGCCCTTCGTCAAGGAACTGCCGATGGAGTACGCCGTGGAGCTGAACCGGCTGATCGAGCTGGAGATGGAGGGGTCCGTTGGCTGACCTGACCGCCACCGCGCCCGCCGCCGCCACGGCCCCGGCCCGCCCGGCGCTGGACAAGGACCTCGTGACGCGGCTCGCCGCCGCCGCCGGCGACGACGCCGACGGCCTGCGCAGGCGTCTGGCAGCTCTTGCGATCTGGGAGACCGCCCCGGCGCCCCCC
>VGXH01000403.1 GCA_016873405.1 bacterium | reverse complement strand
CTCCAGGAACAGGCGCCGGCCCTCGATGTCGTCGCCCCAGTCCTGCCGCCAGGAACCCGTCAGTTCCCAGCCGGCGCCGAGCCCGCGCGAGAGCCCCAGTTCGGCCCAGGTGTTGTCGCGCGTCGAATCCGCCAGCTTGCCGGTGTACGTGAACCGGCCGGCCTCCAGCGTCCAGCGCGCGCCGCCGGCGGTGCGCGTCGCGCGCAGGCTCGGCGACCAGCCCGACAGCCAGGGGCCGTCGAAGCCGCGCGCCGCCAGGCCCAGGTCGGCGACGCGCGCCAACCGCGCCGGCACGCGCGCGAACGCCTGCCAGCTGGTGACGTCCTCGCCCGTGCGCTGCTCGTGGCGCAGGCCGCCCGCGACGTCCAGGCTCACGCCGCCGGCGCCGCGCCAGGCCGCCCCGGCTCGCCAGCCGTTGCGCCCCGCCTCGGTGAACAGGCTGTCCGGCAGCGAGCGGGTCTCCCAGGTGCGCACCGGTTCGCGGCCGTCGTAGCCCAGCGTGAGCGCCAGCGGGCCGGAAACCTGCCAGCGACCCGTCAGGGCGGTGCTGGTCAGCTCGGCGCCGCTGACGCCGCCTTCGCGGCGCCAGCCCCGGTAGAGGTCGACCTCGGCCGCCTGCAGCAGGCTCAGGCGACGGCCGTCGCGCCAGCTGGTGACCAGCGACAGGTGCTCGCGGCTGATCTCACCATCGCGATAGCGGCCCACCGCCGCCAGCGTGACGTTCAGGTAGCGCCCCGCGGCGCCGGCGCGCTCGTACTCGAAGGCGATGCCGCCGAGGTGATCGTCCGCGCTGAAACCCAGATCGCCCCACGCCGGCGCGAAGCCGCCGAAGACGCCGAGCGTGGTGCAGGTTCCCAGCCGGCGTGTGACCGCCAGGCCGTCGAAGGGGCCCGCGGCCGCCGCGCGACGTCCGCCCACGCGGCCGATCGCCAGCTCCCAGCCGAGGTCGCGGCCCTCGCGCACGAACGCCGCTTCCAGCACGCGGTGCCGCGATTCGGAGGCGGGAGCGCCGGCGCCGAAGCCGTCGCGCGCGAGCCAGCGCAGGCTGCCGCGGCCGTGGAACTCGAAGCCGCGCCCCAATTCGCGCGCGCGGACCCGGAACGGCAGGCTGGCCAGGTCGGTCGTCAGCTCGCGGTCCGTGGTCTCCGTCGAGTGGTCCCACTGCAGGGCGAGCCAACCGTCGGAGCGGTCGGCCGGCCGGCTGCCGCGCCGGGCTCCGGCGGCCGGCAGCTCGCGCGCGCGGGAGACGAGCGTGTCGGGTGCCGCCGCCGGCGCGGCCGGCGCCACGGGTTCGAAGACGGCGCGGTCGCCCGGGTTGACGGCGCCCGCGCCGCTGATGATGCGGCACGAGGCCGAGTGCTCGGCGACGAACACGACCTCCAGTTCGGCGACCGCCGTCCCGCCGCGGACGATGCGGACCCTGACGCCGACGTCCAGGCCGGCGGCGCTGCCCGCGTCGAGGTAGACGTTCTCGGCCGAGACGAAGCGGACGTGGCACTCGGATTCGGCGGCGCCCGCCGCCGGGCAGGCCAGCGCCAGCGTCGCCAGGAGCGGCGCGAGCGCGCGGACGATGAACGACATGCGGTTCCTCATCAATCACGCCCGTCCGGATGGCACGCGTAGCAAGCCGTGCTCACCCACCGGTAGTTGTCGCGGCCTTCATGTTCACGCGCCATGTCGGCTTGGTTGTGCTCGTGGCACAGGATGCACTCGAAGTGGGCGTAGTTGCTCGGCGTCACGTGGCATTCCGCGCAGGCCAGATTGCGGTGCGCGCCGCGCTCGATGGGGAACAGCGGCTCGTGGTCCCAGGTCGCCGGCGTCCAGGCCGTGGTCGAGTGGCAGCTGGCGCACGTCGTCGGAAACGCCGCCGCGCCGTGGTTCGGCGCGCTCGTCTGGGCGTAATCCTGCTGGTGGCAGGCGTAGCAGTCGGTCGGCGTGCCCGTGTAGCCCGCCGCGTGGCACGCGAGACAACCCTGCGCCGCGTGCGCGCCGGTGAGCGGGAAGGCGGTGCGCGCGTGGTCGAAGGTCGAGGCGCTCCACACCGTCACGGCATGGCAGGTCGCGCAGTCGGTCGGGAAGGCGCCCCCGACGTGGTTGGGATCGGTCGCCGCCTCGTAGTCGGGTTGGTGGCAGGCGTAACACTCGGCGGACGTGCCGGCGTAACCCGAGGTGTGGCAGGATGCGCAATCGACAGCGCGATGGCCGCCCTGCAAGGGGTAGCTCGCCGGCGGCTGGGCGTGGTCGTAGCTCGAGGGGCGCCAGGCGGCGGTGCCGTGACAGGCCGAGCAGTCGGTGCCCAGGCCGGCCGTGGCGTGGGCCGGGTTGGACGAGCCGTCATAGTCGGGTTGGTGGCAGGCGAAGCAATCGGTCGGCGTGCCGGCGAATGACGTCGCGTGGCAGGAAACGCAGGCGGCGGCCGCGTGGGCGCCGGTGAGCGGGAATCGCGGTGGGTGGATGAAGTTGCCGCGGCCCCAGTTGGAAGACAAGACGCCGTGGCAGCGCTCGCAGTCGGTGCCGAACCCGGCCCGACGGTGGTCGGGATCCCGTGTCGATTCGTAATCGGCCTGGTGGCAGGCCAGGCAGTCCGTCGGCGTGCCCAGGTACTCGCCGCTCCTGGCCCCGGCATGGCAGGCGTCGCAGTCGACCTTGGCGTGCGCGCCGACCAGCGGCAGGCTCGTCGTGTCATGGGCCTTCTGGGCCTGCGTGCGCTCGACCCAGCCGGCCGGGGTGTGGCACTGCCCGCAGTCGGGACCCAGCCGGCCCTTGTGCGCGTCCTGGTGGCAGTCGGCGCAGTGCGTGCCGATATGCGAGAACTGCGGCCGCCGGTGGCAGTCGCGGCAGGCCACCAGCGCGTG
>VGXH01000402.1 GCA_016873405.1 bacterium | reverse complement strand
GAGCGAACCCCGCTGGATCAGCTACTTGCCCGTATTCCGCCTGCGCCGGATCTACTGGAAAATCCCAACCAGCTGATCTTGTTCGATTAACGTTGGGACACTACTGCGAACTGGCCATAACTCATATCCGGCGCGATCTCGATCATCCGGCGCAGGGCGGAAAGCGCCTCCTGGTGGGCGATGAAGCGCTGTTCGAGCTGCCGCGACAGCGCCTCGCCATGGTTGCGGATGGCGGTGGCCTGTTGCGTGCGCTCCCAGTGCGAGACGGCAGCGAAGGCGGCCGAGACCGCCATCAGTGCGATCAGCATCGGCGGCAGCAGAATGGTCAGCCGGGCGCGCCAGGGCGCGTCAGCGCGCAACAGGAAGGTCAGCACCAGCGGCAGCATGACGAGCACGCCGAGCGTGTCGCCGCTCCACCAGTTCCACCATGCGTAGAGGAACTCGCCGCCGCTGACGATGCCTGTCAGGTAGAGCGTGGTGACGCCCACGCTCGCCGACAGCACGCAGGCCGCCGGCCCCGCCAGCAGCAGCGAGCGCACGATGTCGGGTGCCTGCTCCATGGACTGCCAGCCGCTGCCGACGCTGCGCGCCACCAGGAGGCGGGCGACGAGTCCCTGCGCCGCGGCGCCGAAGGCGATGCCGGCGGCGACGAGCGTCGGCCCCCAACCGAGGTCGCCGCGCAACCAGGTGGCGCCGAGGTTGAGGAGAAAGGAACCCAGCCAGATGGCCGGCCAGGCGCGGTGGCCCGCCCACAGCAGCATCGCCACCGCGAAGCCGGCGGCCGGGAAGATCGGGCTGGCATAGCCGGGCGCGATGGCAAAGCTCAGGCCGAGGGCGCCGAGTATCAGGTAAATGAACGCGGTGGCGCCCAGCAGGAGGATAAGACGCAGGGGTTCGACACCCTTCGCGTCGGTGATGGCACTCATGGAGGCAGTTTACACCCGGCTCCGGCCTGCCTTGGCGCCGTGCCGCAGCGACTGACTTTTCAGGCGGGATGGCCGACGGTCTGCGCCCGACGTCCGCATTCACCCATGACTACGCTTCCTGCTTCCTGCCTCAGCGGGGAAAACTATTGCTACTCAAAGCCTGGTCAGGCCTCCATGCAGGTCGGCTCATGGCGCCGGCTTAACGGTGCAACGGCTGTTCGCCCGTCGATTGCGGCTGTGAGCAAAATGGGCTGCATGGTGGACCGAAAGCGGATGTATCCCCTGGAGGGGACCAGTACTGCGGCGCCGCTTTTCGGGTTCCGGCTTTTTCTCTCACGGCTGCGGTACAGATAGAACACGCCGAACCGCCTGAACTCGGCGCGCCCGCCTGCGGCAAGGCTCGCGGTGATCGCTCCCAGGATCACTTCGACGCAATAAGCCATATCGGCAGCCGTCAATTCTGGGTGTCGAGCCCCCAATAATTTCACCAGATCGCCTTTCTGTTGGCGCGCGCAGCGGAACAGGAAGCCGCGCGGATGGCGGAGGTCGGCGGTGGCCTGCTCGTTGGACAGCAGGCGCAGAAACAGTTCGTGCAGCAGGTCGGCGGCAAGTTCGCGGCAGCCGACATGATGGGTCAGGAAGCGCGACAGTTCGCCGAAGTGCTCTTCGTAGAGACTGGCAACGAGGGTATGGTAATCGGGCATGCCGTCCCGCCAGCGCCGAGTTTCAGCGACTGGCCGGGTCGCTTACAAAGCCGATCCTGACTAGCCCGGCCTTGGCCGCGGCCGCCATCACTTGCGCCACCTTCTCGTAATGCGCCAACCGGTCGGCGCGGATATGCACTTCGGGCTGAGGCTGCTTGGCCGCCTCGGCGGCGAAGCGCGCCGGCAAAGCATCCAGCGTCACCGCCTCACCGCTCCAGAACAGGCTGCCATCCTCGCGTATCCCGAACTCGATATGCTCTGGCTTGGTAATGTTGGCGCTTGACGACGCCTTCGGCAAATCGATCTTCACCGCATGCGTGAGCAAGGGCGCCGTGACGATGAAGATCACCAGCAGCACCAGCATCACATCGACGAGCGGCACCACGTTCATGTCCGCCATCGGCGTCCCGTGGCGGCGGCGGGAAATGTCAGCGCCGGCCATTTTTCACCGTCGCCAGCACATACAGATCGTGGGCGAACGCCTCCAGCCGGGCCAGCCACAGCCGGTTCCGGCGGTTGAACGCGTTATAGGCCAGCACCGCCGGAATGGCGACGGCCAACCCCAGCGCCGTCATGATCAGCGCCTCGCCGACGGGACCGGCCACCTTGTCGAGCGTGCCCTGGCCGCTCATGCCGATCTGCACCAGCGCGTGATAAATGCCCCACACCGTACCGAACAGGCCGATGTAGGGCGCCACCGACCCGGCCGACGCGAGCACCGTCAGGCCATGTTCCGCCGCCGCGGCTTCCTGGTCCACCGCGTTGTTTAGGGTGCGCGTCAGGTATTCGCCAGTACCGCCGATTACTTCGAGCGTGTCGTCGTTGCCGTGTGCACGCGCGGCGAGCGTTTTCTCCACCAGGGCGGCGAAGGCGTTGTCTGCCCCGGCCGGAGGCAACGCATCGGCCACCGCGTCGAGCGACTTCGCCTGCCAGAAGCGCCGCAGAAAGGCATCGGCCCGCCGTCGTGCCAGCCAGTTCGCCAGCGCGCGCGTGACGATCAGATACCAGCTCGCCAGCGACAGCAGCAGCAGCGCGACGAGCACGCTCTTGCCGACCCCGTCGGTTTGCGCGAGAAAGTGGGCGAAGCCCAAGCCTTCCATGGCGGTGTGTTCCATAAGATCAATTTCCTTGTAAGACAAATTTGAACGGTTGCAGGGCGACCGCGCGCACCGGCCGGCCGTCGCGGCTGGCCGGGTGACAGCGCCAGGCGCGCACGGCGGCGAGAGCGG
>VGXH01000401.1 GCA_016873405.1 bacterium | reverse complement strand
CCGCCGGCAACTCCGCCAGCAGCAGGCGCACCGCGCCGACGGCATCGCCCGCATCGGCGCGCACCTCGGCGACATTGCGTACGAGCCACGCCCGCTGCAAGGAGTCCAGTTCGGATCGGCGGGCCCAGGCGCGTTCGTACGGCGTGCCGTCCGATCCGTACCCGTAGAAGCGACGGCCATACACGAAGGAACCGACGGCGGTGGTGGTATCTGCGAGCGCAGGCAGCGCGTACATCGCATTGCGGTCGGCGTTGCGTCGCAGGAGGTAGTTGTAGCCGGCTCCGAGGTGGACCCACAGGAAGTTCGTCGGATCGCGGCGCCAGGCTGCGTACAGGGAGTCACCCGCGGCCTGTCGGGCAAGGGGCCTTTGGATGTCGACCGCCAGGCGATCGCACAAGGCCAACGCCGCCACATACCGCGCCTCCCCCCGCCCACCGCGCGCCCCCTTGGCGTCGGTCTCCAGCGCTCGCCGCAGCTCATCCGAGACGGGGACACCCTCGAGAATGGGGTCGGCGGGACGACCGCCGCGGCCGCAGGCGGCAAGCGCCAGCGCCAGCAGCAGCGCCGCCAGCGGGCGCGCGGCGCGTACACGGCGATGCGCGCGCTCATCGAGGGCAAGGAGGATTCTCATGGCGCGCCGCACCGTACCACCCCCACATTGACAGGGCAAGGTCGTGCCCGCTAGCATCAAGCCTCCCTCGACCCGGGAGCATTTACCCGCCTGGTGGCCACGCCCGACGCTCATCTTCCGCACGGGGACGAGACCCACTTGCCGGCGATCATCGCCGCGCTGGTGGCCGGCCAGCCGGGCGCCGATGAGCGGCTGTGCGCGGTGCTGCGCCAGCCGATGGCCGCCGCGGTGTCCGCGTTCCTGGGACCGGACGGGACGGAGACCGACGATATCGCCCAGGAATCGCTGGTCGCGGTGCTGGCCTACGTGACGCAGCGGGGAGGCTTCGAGGGCAACCTGGTGCGCTTTGCCGTGACCGTCGCGCGCAACCGCTGCCGCAACGTGCTGGCGTGGCGCCGGCGGCGACCGCACGTGGAGATCGAGCCGCTGGCCGAGTGGATCGCCGCGCCCGACAGGGACCCCCTCGAGGCGTACGGCAACGAGCAGGTCATGGCGGTGCTGCGTGCCTCCCTCGGCGAGCTGGACACGGCCTGCCGGGACCTGCTGCGGGCCCTGTTCCTGGGGGGAGAGACCCCCGAATCGATGTGCTCCCGCCTGGGGCTGACCACGGTGCGGGCCGTTTACTACCGGCGGGAGAATTGCCTCAAGGCGTTGCGGAATATTGTGATGCAGCGCTTGGGCGAGGTGCGGCCATGACGGGCCGACGGCCATCGCCGGACTGCGGTCCGGGCCCGGCTGCCGGTCTCTTCACAGCCCGGCCGGGGCGCTGTTCGTACTCCGGAATCGGCACGGCTGCCCCGGCAGCGCCCCCACCGGCCCGAGGTGTGAGATGACCGAGAACCCGTCCGTGTTGCCCTTCTTCGAATGCGTCGAGCCGGAGCTCGGCGGGCAGATGGACCTGCTCGGGCAAGCGGACCTGGAACCCGGCCTGGCTGCGCGTCTGCGCGGTCACCTGGCCATGTGCGATGCGTGCCGGCTGGACCGCGCGCTCATGCGGCGGCTCCCGGAAGCCCTGGCGGCGCTGGAGCGGGAGGGCGCCGCGATCGCGGCGACGGCCACCACGACACCGGCAGGTTCCCCCCGCGCCCGTGTCGTGGACGGTCGCGCCCACTTCCGCCGCCAGGCCGGCAGCTGGGGCGGGCTGGCGCTCGCGGCGGGGTTGGCCCTGGTCGTGATGATGCCGCCCGTGCCTGCCGGCGGCGACCGCCTGCTGCGCGGCGACCGGAGCGGACCTCGTTTCGTCAGACCGGTCGAAGGCGAGGTGGTCGCCACGGGCACGCCGCGGCTGAACTGGACGCCCATCGAAGGCGCGTCCGCCTACCGCGTGCGGGTCGAGTCGACCGACGCCACCTACCGGTGGGAAGAGACGGTCCAGGGCACCGCGGCCCAGGCGCCCGCGGCGGCATCAGCTCCCGCGGGCGTTTCGTTGCGCGCCTACCTCGAGCCCGTACCCGCCGACCTGGCGCCGGCCGGCGGCATCGCCGTGGCGTACCGCGCCGGCTCGCGCGGCGAGATGCTGCGGTACCGCGCCACCGCGGCGCCCCTGTACGCCCGGCTGCTGGCGGCCGGCGGTGCGCTGGCGGTGGCCGCTGCGGTGGCGGTGGGGTTGGCGAAGCGGGGGTAACGCCCCTGCCGCCGGGGCGGGGGCGGGGCGCGAGACGCCGACCAAGCACCCGAGGCGCCATCGACGCAAGATATTGTTTTACAATGATTTATAATCACGCGCCCCGCGTTGTGTTCTGTATACAGAGACGCTGCCGCCAGCAGTTGCGGGAGATTCGCTCCGGTCCTGGCCCGCGGCCTCAACCACGGCGGCCTGCCGATCCACGACCCGGCCGCCGAGCCCCGGCCGCGGCTGCGCGCCTACGTGAACGCGTACATCCGCGAGGAGATCCTCGACGACACCCTGCTGGGCTTCACCCTGGAGCCGTGGCGGCGAGCCGGGCGGCGGCGCCTGGTCGAGACGGCGAAGTTCTACCTGTTCGACGTCGGCGTGGCGCGCGCGCTGCGCCCGGAGATGCCGCCGGCGGCCGAGGGCTCGGACCTGTTCGGGCGCGCCTTCGAGCATTTCCTGATCAACGAGGTCCGCGCCTGCCTGGCCTACACGCGGCGCGAGCGGATGCTCACGTACTGGCGCACCCACAGCGGCTTCGAGGTCGACCTCATCGTCGGCGACATGGACGTCGCGCTCGAGTTCAAGTCGGGTCGCGACGTGCGCGACGCCGACCTG
>VGXH01000400.1 GCA_016873405.1 bacterium | reverse complement strand
GCCGCGCCCGCACGGTGATCTCGACGTCGTCCACCTGCAGGCCGGCCTGCGAGCAGGCGGTGGCGAAACCCGTCGCCAACTCGCCCGCCAGCGCTCCCAGCAGGTACTCCAGGGCGCACGGGTGCTCGTCCTTCTCCTCGAACGAGGCCGGCTGCCCGACCGTGAACGAGAAGTTGCGGCAGTAGGCGGTCGAGCGCAGGTGCCCGGTCGAGCGCGCCCGCAGGCGCCACTCGTAGGCCCGCGCCCGCGCCTTGTCGTCGACCAGCGCCGCCGCCTCGGCCTGCGCGGCCGCCGCGCCGCCGCGCCGCACGAAGAACCGCTTCTCCTGCGGCGCGGCGCCGGGCAGCTGCCCCAGGTACTCGTGGCCCACCATCCGGCACCACGGCGGCAGGTCGTCGCAGACCGTCCGCTCGCGGCTGCGCAGCTCCAGCACGCCGCCCTCCGGCACCTTCAGCATGTGCTCGCGGATGAGCAGCACCAGGCCCGAGCCGCAGTCCAGGTCGCCCCCGTCCAACCGGTGGTCGGGGGCCAGTCCTTCCAGGTCCATGGTCAGTAGCCCACGCAGGGCGAGCCCTGGGACAGCCACTCGACCAGCGCAGCGCCGCCGGCGGCGACCGCGCCGGGGATCAGCATCTCGTCGGTGATGCCCCGCTTCTTCAGGCAGGGCGAGCAGACGAGGATCTTCCCGCCGTTCGCCGTGAACTTGCCGACCAGCTCGGCCAGCGGCGCGAACGGCGCGCCCACCGAGACCTTTTCCATCTCGCCCTTGACGACGGCCCAGACGCCGTCGGCGCTGAGGAAGACCATGGTTTCCTTGTCGCTGCCCACCGCCGCGTTGGCGACGACGAAGCCCAGGGTCGCCTTGTCCTCGTCGGTGCGGCACTGGGTGATGGTCACGCAGAATTTCCCGGCCATGGCGGTCAGTCCTTTCGCTTGCGGATGAGGAAGAACGGAGGCAGCGCCTCCACGAGGGTGTGCCCGGTCAGGCGGCACCAGGCCGGCACCTCGACGGGGGCGCCGGCGTCCCGGCTGGCGACCATGATCGTCCCGCCCGGGGGCAGGTCGGCCATCTGCTCGCGCAGTTCCAGGATGAAGTCGCCGCAGCCCCGGTCGACGCTGTCGAAGACCTCGTCGAACTCCCAATGACGCGGAAAGCCGCTCATGGGCGGCTCCCGGGGGCGGCGGCGGGAAGCAGGAAAGGCCGGCTCGCGTGCGGGCCGGCGAAGGACGGGATCAGCTTGCGGAAGCCCGACGGACCGCCGGGACGCAGCGCGCCGTTCACAGGCGGCGCCGCAGGCGCAGGGACATGCGGGTCCTTTCGACACGGGAAATGTAGCACGAAGAGGCGGCTCTGACAACCAGGCCGCCCTGACGGCCTCAAGCCGCCTACGGCCCCTCCACGCAGATCTCCCGCCGCGCCACCGCGACGGCCGTGCGGACCAGGAGGAACGCCACCACCAGCGCCAGCAGCCCCAGCAGCGCCCCGCCCAGCCACAGGTAGCCGCGAGCGCCGGTCTTCTCGCCCATCACCAGCGTGGCGACGGTGACCGCCGCCAGCGGGAACGAATAAGCCCACCACGAGAGGTAGAACCGCAGCCGCAGCAGCCGCGGCGCCTGCCCCAACACCAGCGCCGTCGAGCCCAGCGCCACGCCGTAGAGCACGCGCGCAAACGCGTCCACGCCGCCCGTCAGGTTCACGTACGAGAGGAAGCCGACCGCCGGCGGCGCGATGAAGATGGCCAGCGTGGGCAGGAAGCGCTCGGGCAGGCTGCCGTGGAAGATCAGCCGGTAGAAGACGATGGCCGTCAGCACGGGCCAGAAGAACAGCCCGAACGCGAAGAAGACCCACGAGATCTCGGGACTGGCGTGCCGGACCCCCGCGATGGGCACCAGGATGTTCCCCACCACGGGGATGAACCAGGCCGGGTTCAGGTGCGCGATCTCGTACTTGTCGTGCTGCAGCCACGACGACAGCACGTACAGCGTCAGCAGCGCGTGCAGCGCCGTCCCCACCAGCCACAGGACGCGCGAGAGCCCGGGCGCCTGGTGCAGCGCCGCGATCGACAGCAGGAGCAGCGAGATCGACGCCGTCGGCACGAAGGCCAGCTTCACCGGGTGGCGGATCTCGGCCAGCGTCTCGCGCGGGTAGCGCGCGCACTTGAGCGCGAACACCGCGGCCACCAGGACGAAGAGCGCCCCCACCACCGGCAGCAGCACCCGTCCCGGCGCGAAGCCCCAGCCGTACGCCAGCGCGGCGCGGTTGCCGGCGATGGTGAACCCGGTCAGGCCCATGATCATGGCGAACCAGGCGATGGGGAACTCGCGCAGGCGCGAGGCGGGCGGATGGGTCACGGTTCCTCCATGCCGCCACGTGTGGCGACCGGTTGCGATCGCCCACTTGCGCCGGCGCAAGTCCGACCGATGGGCGCCATGTTCAGAGCTGGAGCAGGGTCACCGCCGGTTCGGGAGGGTCCCCGGAGCGCTTCACCTCGTCCTCGCTGACGGCCTTCCAGCCCCGCAGCAGGACGAAGCGGCCGTCCTCCATCAGGACGAGCTCGTCGCCCGAACGGGCTTCCGGAACGCGCAGTTGCACGCGTCGCAGCAAATCACCGGCGGCGCTCACTTCGTCGAAGCACGCGATGGCGCCGGGAGCCGGCTCGACGCCCGCCGGCTCGACCCACAGGTGACCGTCGGGGCGCCAGCGCACGCGGCCAACGAGGGGGTGGTCGGGCAGCGCCGTGCTGTATTCGGGCCCGCCCATCCGGCGCAGCGCGTCCTGCAGTTCGGCCTCGCTGCGCCTGACCGACGGCAGCGATCGCTCCAGCACCAGACCCGTGCCGTCCGGCTCGCGGATGGCGGGG
>VGXH01000399.1 GCA_016873405.1 bacterium | reverse complement strand
CCCGACATTCCTGTCCCGGCAAACCGTCAGTCAACTCCAGCCAGGTCTGGCCGAAGTCCCAGGACCGCAGCAGGTGGGAGTAGCCGACGTCGGCGTCGTAGCCGACGAGGAAGAGCGCGAAGCTCGGAGCAAAGGAAAGCTGGCCTCCGAGCTCCGCCTCGGGCGGCACCGGCAGCGAAACCCAACTGGCCGCGTAGTCGTCCGAGCGCCAAAGGCCGGAGTCGCCCTTGACCCAGATGCCCGCGTTGCCGCCGGCGGCGAGATCCCAGTATTCCGTGCAGATCAGGTTCGCCGCCACGGGATGCCAGCTGTAGCCGCCGTCGTAGGAATAGTGAATGCCGCCGCCGTTGTTGACGGCGGCGTAGATGTCCCCCGTCAGCGGATGCACCGCGAGCTGGGACACCCATTCGTATTGGTCGTGTACGATGACGCGGCTGGGGTTGACGCCCTTGTCGGCGGTCACCCAGACCCCGTAGCCCCAGTTGTCGGTGGCGACCACCGTTCCATCGGTTGTCGCCACCATCTCCGTGGGATCGCCCGGACCGCCGACCGACGTCCAGGTGAGGCCATCGTCCTCGCTCACCACCACGCCCATGTAGAGGCCCGCGATGAAGATCGCGCCGTCGGCATCCACCGCGATGACGGCGGTGTTCGAGTACTGCGGGCCCAGCCATTGCCACGCGTCGCTCGCGGCGGCCGCTCCGGACAGCGCGACCAGGATGCCCAGGATCATGAGAATGCGCTTCATGCTTCCCCCCCCCTGCCACGGATCATGAGACCGACGCCTTCGGCGCGCCGTCGGCGGCCGCGCGAAGGACCACAGCGATGAATTCCAGGAGGTTGGATTCGTCTGGTGCGAAGGAGGCGATCGCCGGGGAACGAGTCACCGTTCAGGAAGGCAGCGACGAGCCGACGCATGGCAACTCCTCCCGCGAGCGGCCGCGAGCGCGCTCGACCGAGAATGTGCGCGCTCATCATAGCATGGACGAGAGGATGGATCAATGAATCGGCGAACCCGGCACGGCGCCCGCGCGCCGATCAAGGGCCTGCGCCGGCGCGGCCCCACGAACCCGCGGGGCGCGCGCCGGCGCACGCGGCACGCTACTTCTGCGGTCCCTTCCGCTTACGCTCCCACGCCTCCCGCGCCCGCCGGTAGTCGAGGTACAGCAGAACCGCCTGGATGTTCTCGGTGTTCGAATCCATGTAGGCCCGGAAGAACTCGTCCAGGCCGCAGTCGCGCAGGTGCATCTCCTCGGCCGTGCGCAGCACGACGTGCAGCTTGTCCTGGTTCTCCTCTTCGAAAGCGGCCCACCAGGTCTTGGCCGAGACCATCGAGCGGCCGAACTTCAGCGACTTCTTCACCGCGTCCAGGCGTTTGCGGATCTGCTCGACCGTCAGGCCGCGCGGGTCGGTGAACGTGAAGACCTCGCCGCTGGCCGTGGTGGCGGCGGCGCCGGCCGTCGCCTCGCCGAGCGAGGGCTCGGGCGTGGCCAGGGCCACGGCGCGCAGGTCATCGGCGATGGTGCGGCAGGGCGCCGCCGCGCAGGGACTGCCCGGTCCGTCCCACCGCGCGCGCCCGCCGCGGCCGGGGCGCCGCACGGCCCGCGGCCGCGACCGAGCCATCTGCACGTCCGCCCCCCGCGCGCCGCGCACCGTGGCGGCCGTGACCGTCACGCGCGTGACCCCTTCGCCCGCCAGTTCGGGCAGGCGGAAGTCGACGTCGGCCAGGCTGCGCAGCACCGCGCGGTTGAGGCCGCGGGCGCCGGTGCCCAGCGCGCACGCCTCCTCCGCCACCGCCCGCAGCGCGCCCGGGGTGAACCGCAGGTCGATGCCGTGCACCTCGAACAGCCGCCGCTGCCGCGGCAGCGCCGACTCCTCGGCCGACTCCAGCACCGAGAGGGGGTCGTCGACCGTCAGCGCGCGCGTGGCCGAGATCGTGGCGAAGCGACCGACCAGCTCGGGGATGAAGCCGAAGCGGACCAGGTCCTCGGTGTCGGGCAGCGCGTCGTCGTGCGCCGGCGCGCGCGCGCCCGCGGCGACGCGCGTCCCGCCGTCCGCGCCGGGGCGGGCGTCGAAGCCGATGCCGGCCTCGCCGCGCCGCCGCCGGCGCGCCTGTTCGTCGAGGCCCACGAAGGCCCCCGCGCAGACGAACAGGATCGACGCGGTGTCGACCTCGCCCATCACGAAGTCCGACGAGCCGCCCGTCGACACCTGCACCACGCGCCCGTCCAGCACCGAGAGCAGCGCCTGCTGCACGCCCTCTCCGCTGACGTCGGGCCCGGACGAGCGCCCGTGCGCCGCGATCTTGTCGATCTCGTCGATCAGGATGATGCCGCGCTCGGCCGCGCGGCGCTCGCGCCCGGCCGCCTGGTACAGCGTGCCGATCGCGGTCTCGATGCGCGTTCCCACGTAGCCGGTCTGCACCAGCGACGTGGCCGCCAGGAACGTCCACGGCACGCCGAGCAGCTCGGCGATCAGCCGGATCAGGTACGTCTTGCCCGAGCCCGTGGGGCCCATGAGCAGGATGTGCTGCTTGCCGAACGGCGCCCCGGCGTGCCCGCGCGTGGGCGCGCCGCCGGTGGCCTGCGGATGATGATGGTGATAGCCGAGTCCGAGGTAGTGGTTGTAGATCGCAACCGCGAGGTCGCGCTTGGCCTGGTCCTGTCCGTACACGTAGCGGTCGAGGTGGGCGACGATTTCACGAGGGGTCGGGAGCTGGCGCGGCGTCTGGTTCGTCATATGGGGATCCTCCTGCATAGGTCGACCGGGACCGATTCTCCTGCCGGTCCCGTGCGCAGGAAGTCTAGCCGATCGCGGGGCGCGTTTGGGGGGCGTCAACGGGGGTTCACGCAGAAAGCTGGGGATAC
>VGXH01000398.1 GCA_016873405.1 bacterium | reverse complement strand
CGCCGGGCGATTTCGCCGCGGACACCATCCGCGAGGTCGTGTACGGCGACTCGGACCTCGAACTGCCGACGCTGGGCACCCCGGCGACCATCGAGCACATGTCGCGCGACGACGTGCACGCCTTCTACCGCCGCTGGTACGTGCCGAACAACATGATCCTGACCCTGGCCGGCAACTTCGACCGCGAGCAGGCTCTGGACTGGCTCGCGAAGCACTACGGCGGCGTCGCGCCGGGCACGCTCGAGCGCCCGCTGCCGCGGCCGCCGCAGCCTATCGAGGTCACGCGCGGGGTGACGCGACGGGGCGGCGACGCGCGCGCCCTGGCGCTGGTCTTCGCGGCCCCGACCTGGGGCGACGAGGACCAGGCTGCGTTCGCCGTCGCCGGCGAACTGCTGACGCTCGACGGCGACGGCCTGTTGACGCGCGCGCTGGCGGGCCTGGACGCGGAGCAGCGCCCGGACGTCTCGACCTGGTGGGAGACCGCGCCCGGCTACGGGCGGCTGGTCGTGCGCTTCGACCTGCCGCCCGGCGCCGACCCCGAAGCCCTGCTGCCGTTGCTGCAGCGCGCGCTGGCCGACGCGCTGGACGCCGGCATCGACGAGGCGGCCATCCGCGGCATCGCGCGGCTCACCGCCACGCAGACGCTGCTCAACCGCGAGCAGCTGCGCATGACCGGCATCTACATCGCGGCCGACCTGGTGCACGGCGGCCCGGACGGCTTCGTCGGCTACCTGGGCCGCCTGGAGGCCGTGACGGCCGACGACGTCGCGCGCGCGCTCGGGCGCTGGCTGGCCGGCGCGCCGTGCCTGGCGGTGCTGATCGAGCCGGGCGAGGCGAGTCCCGCCGCCGCCGCGCGCCAGCCGGCGATGGGCGGCGGCGGCCACGGCCAGCCCGGCGCGATGCCGGGCGCCATGCCCGGCGCGAATGCCGCCGCGCCGCCTGCCGCGCCGCCCGCCGCGGCGCCGCCCAAAGTCGCGCCGGCGCCCGCGCCCGAGCGCACCGTGCTGCCGAGCGGCGCGGTGGTGGTCAGCGCGACGAACCCGGACAGCCCGCTGACGGCTGTCCACGTGACGGTTCGCGCCCGCGCGCGCCTGGACCGTGAACTGGCCGCCGCCGGGGCCGTCGACCTGGTCCACCGTCTGCTGAACGAGGGCTTCCCCGGTTGCGACGGTCCGTGCCTGGCCGCCCGCCTGCGCGAGCTGGGCGCCCTGATCAAGACCGTGGACGACCCGAGCATTCCCATGGATGACTACTACACCGACGGACGCTTCAGCTTCATCCGCGTCGAATGCGCCGCCGAGCACGGGCGGGCCGTGCTGGCTCTGCTGGCCGAGGCGCTGCGCGGCGCCGCCTTCGACAAGGCCGACTTCGCCCGCGTCCGCGACCGGCGGCTGGCCGAACTCGGACGCCAGCAGGGCAGCGCCCGCGCGGCGGCCGGCGGGCTGCTCGCGCAGGCCGTCCACGGCGACCACCCGCTGGCGCTGCCGCCGGAGGGCGATGCCGCCTCGCTGGGATCGCTGACGTACGAGCAGGTGCGCGCCGTGCACGCCGCGGCGTTTTCCCCCGGCAACCTGATCGTCGCCTGCGTCGGACCGCAGACCCACGCCCAGTGGTGCGACGACGTGGCGCGCCTGCTGCCGGGCGCGGGCCGGCCGACGCCGGACCTGCCGCCGCTGCCGGTGACGGCGGCGCCCGCGGCGACGACGGCGACGCTCGGCGGCCAGCTCTGCGCCATCCGGCTCGGCTCGGTCCTGGACGTCGAGACGGGCGACGAGCCGGCCCTGGGCCTGCTGGTGGCGATCCTCAGCGACCGCCTGGCGATGGACCTCCGCGAGACGCGCGGGCTCAGCTACAGCGCCGGCGCCGCGGCGGAGATCGAGGCCGGCCAGGCCGTGCTGACGGCGTGGCTCAACCCGCCGGCGCCGCGGCGCGACGAGGGCCTGGCCGCCCTGCGCGAGTTCGTGGCGGGCTTCGACGCGGCCACGATCACGGCCGACGAGGTCGCGCGCACCCATGCCGCGCGCCGCGGACGCCTGATGATGCGGCGGCTGTCGTCGCTGGGGCAGGCCTACTACCTGGCGATGGCGGAGCTCGACGGCGGGGTCGCAACGGCCGCCGCCGGCGCGCCCGCCGGCGCGGCGCCCACCGTGGAGCAACTGCAGGCGGCGGCCGCGAAGTACCTGACGGGCCGACCCTGGATCGAAGTGGTCGTGGACTGATGACCAGGGGCGGCGCGGCCGCCTGGAGGTGACGATGCGGGGAGCGAGGATGCCGGCGCTGCGGACGCCGGCGGTGGCCGTGGCGCTGGCCCTCATCGCCGGTCCGGCGGCGAGCGCCGCGCCGCCGGTGCTCGGCCATGTCGTCGAGGCGAGCTTCGACCTGGATGCGCACTCGGTCTCGCTGCGCGACCGCCTGACCGTGCCGCCCGGCCTGGAGTTCCTGCGCCTGGGCGCCGACCTGGACTACCGCCTCGTGTCGCCGGCCCCGGCCGTCGGCGCTCCCGTGCTCACACGGGTCGAGGCGGGTCCGGACGAAGGCGGCACATGGCAGCGGCTGGATCTGAGTGCCGCCGGCCTGGCGCAGGGCGGCGAGCTGGTGCTCGAGGCCCGCGCCGTGTTCCACGCCCCGGTCGATCAGGTCGCCTTCTCGCGCGAGAACGTCGGCGGCGAGATCGCGGCCACCATCTCCGCCGAGGGCGTCTACCTCTCGTCGCTGTCGGGCTGGCTGGCCACGGCCGAGGGCGCCTTCGGCACCTACGACCTGACGCTGGACACGCCCGCCGGCTACGAGACGCTGACGCAGGGCCGACTCGTCGAGCGGCAGCAGGAGGGCGGGCGCCTGCGCACGCGCTGGGTGTCCGGCGAAAA
>VGXH01000397.1 GCA_016873405.1 bacterium | reverse complement strand
GCCAGGCGACCGGGACCCGCCGGCGCCGCCGCCGACGTGTCGTCGCCGGCGAAGCGCCCGCCGACCAGCGCCCCCAGCAGTTCCCAGCCGTCTTCGCCCTGCCTCACCGTCGGGCTGTCGGCCAGGCTCAGCAGGTCCACCAGGTGCACGGCGCCGGGACAGGCCGGTCCCAGCCAACGCCAGCAGCCGAGCACCGCGCCCAGCGCCAGGAACTGCCGTTCCTCCTCCTGCAGATCGGTCACTCCGGTCTGCACGAGCAGGCCGCCCTCGACGGGCATCGCCGCGGCGGCGACCTCGGCCAGGCGCGCGGCGAACAGGGCCAACCCCCGCTGCACGGCGGCCAGCGCCTGGTCGGCCGGACACGTGGGCCCCACCAGACGGCGCGTGCTGTAGAGCAGGCCCCGCGGACAGGAGTACGACAGGCCGACATCGCCGAAGGCGCCGGCGCCGACCATCAGCAGCAGCGTATCGACCGCCGGCAGTTCCTCCGCCGGGGCCTTGGCCGGCGGGTGCTCGAGATCGATCCAGGTCAATCCGCCGACGGGCGCGCCTTCCAGCCAGCGCGGCAGCAGCTCGGTCACCGCCGCGCCCAGCCGCTCGAGACGGCGTTCGAGCTCGGCGTGGCGGCGCGGCAGCATCAGCGCGTGGCTCTCCAGCGGATGACTCGCCGACGGGCTGCCCGCGCGCGCCGGGTCCGCCGCCGGTTGGCCGGCCGGCGCCGGGCGCGTTCCCGGAGCCAGCACAGACGCGGCCGAGAGCGGATCGCCCGCCAGGCGCGCCACCCAGCGCAGCAGACCGGCGCCGTGCTCGACGTCCGCGGCGGACAAGCCGCCGAGGGCGGAGAGCCACTCGAGCGGCACGAGCTGACGTCCGGGCGGCGGCAGGGGCTCGTCGTCGGAGCCATCGCCCCGCACGGCACGGTCGGCCAGCACCGCGCGCAGGCGCGCGAGCAGGCCCTGGAAGCGCCGGATGACGGCCTCGGCGCGATCGGCGCCGCCGACGCCGGAGGCGCCGACGGGCGCCGCCGTCGCCGGCGGGATCTCGGCGGGCGCCGACGCGGGCATGACGGTCGCGCTCGTCGCGGGGCCCAGCAGGCTCGCGCCACAGGCGCGTTCGACGAAGCGGATCCACGGGGCGGGCATCGCGTGCGTCTGCAGGATGACGCCGTGGGCGCGCGCGTCCAGCAGCGCGCGCAGCGCCAGCGCCGATTCCTGCGCTTCGCGGTCGCGTGCCGGCAGCCACTCGTAAAGGCCGGTGGCGACGATGGTGCGCGGCGGGTTCACCGCCAGGAAGGCGCGCAGCTGCGGGTCACCGAAGTCCGCCGGCGTCACGCGCACCACGGGCGCCGGGTGGTCGGGCGCCACGCCGCCGCCCCAGGAGGACAGGCCCTCGCTGCCGCCGGCGGCCACCAGCGCCGCGGCGCCGGGCGGGCACTGCTCGCTGACCAGCAACACCCAGTGGTCCAGATCGCCGCGCTCCCAGGCCAGAGCCGTGCGCGCGGCCACCGCGGCCCACGCCGGCTCGAGATCGCCGACCAGCAGGTTGACGCCCACCGGCAGCCCGACGTCGCCCGCCGCGAGCGCCACGCCCGCGGCGGCGTCGGCAGCGGCCGGGCCGGCGTCCCGCGCGGTCCACTGGCGCGCCGCGGGCAGGAAGCGGCCCCAAGCCGCCTCGGTGTCGCCGGCCGCGAAGCCCGGAAGGTCGAAGGTCCTGCAGGCGGCATCGGCGGTGGCGGCCAGCGCCCGCGCGCCGCTCCAGCCGCCGGCGCCGGCGCCGTCGCGGCCTGTCGCGTGCGCCCGCAGCAGGCGCCACCAGCGCGTGTCCAGCACATCGACGCCCGACCAGGGACCGGCCAGCCGCGCGGCCACCTCCAGCGCGCACAGCCGCGCGCGCCAGGCCAGGTAGGTCCGGCGCTCGGCGTCGGCCTCGATCCACTCCTGCCGGCTGTCGCCGGCCGCCGCCGGCACCGAGCCCTGCTGCAGGCTGGCCAGCGCCGTCACCAGCAGCACGCCTCCGTCGGCGGGAGCGGGCGCCGCCTCGGCGCGCAGGAAGCGCCAGCGCGGGCCCGCCGCCGCGATGCGATCGTCGGCCACGGCGCTCCAGAAGCCGGCGGCCTGGCCCTCGGCCGGGATCTGGACGGTGACCTGTCCTTCCTGCTCCGCCACGCGCTCGGCCCAGGCGGCCTGCGCGGCCATGGACTCGGCCGCCAGCAGGCGCGCGTCCGGCACGGCGCCGCGGTCGGCCAGCCGCAGGCGCGGGGGCCGCGCGTCGCCCAGCTGGGCGCAATAGGGCGCGCCGAAGACGCCCAGCCAGGTGGACAGCAGGTCCTCCAGTTCGGCGCGCAGCCAGGCGGCGCCCGTCAGCAGCGACAGGTGGCGGCCGCCGCGGGTGTGCAACAGCGAGTGCAGGGCGCGGATCTGCACGTCGCCGCGTCGCAGCAGGTCCCAGTGCACGGCCGCGCTGTCGAGGAAGACCCACGATGCGTCCGCGCCCTCGAACACGCCCCACAGCGCGTCGAGCCGGCCCGGATCCGAACCCAGGTGCTGCACCGAGCCGGCCACCAGCCCGGCCTTGCGCACGCGCTGGCTGAACTGCCCGGCCCAGGTGCGGCCATCGCTCTCCAGGCGCGGCGTCTGGCGCGGCAGGCCGGCCACCAGGCGCGCGTAGCGATCGTACAGCGGCACGACGCCGTCGGGGCGCGGCCGCACGTCGCGGAAGTCCAGGAGGTCGCCGTTGTGCGTCTCGACCAGGCGCGTCCAGTGCAGCAGCGGCAGCAGCGGCTCGCGACCGGCGGTGCGGTCGGCCAGCAGGTCCTCGAGCAGGTCCAGCGCCGCGTCCAGGTCGTGCACGGCGCCGCCCTGCGGGATCAGC
>VGXH01000396.1 GCA_016873405.1 bacterium | reverse complement strand
GCCAGCTGGGCGATGTCGCCCACGGCCGAGGCGCCCATCTCGATGACGGCGAAGCGCAGCCCGGCGTGCAGCCCGAGCAGGGTCAGCGGGACGCCGAGCTGGTTGTTGAGGTTCCCGGTCGTGGCCGTGACCGGGCCCGCTCCCGACAGCGCGGCGCGCAGGAAGTCCTTGGTCGTGGTCTTGCCGTTGGTGCCGGTCACCCCGACGACGACCACCGCGGCCAGCCGCGCCCGGTGCGCGGCCGCCAGCGCCATCAGCGCCGCTTCGGGATCGCCGCTGATCAGCGCGCCGACGCCCGCCGGCGCCGGTCGGCCCAGCAGCGGGTCCGGGCCCGCGCCGTCCCAGGCGCGGGTCAGCACCCAGTGGCCGGCCTGCGCGGCGCCGGCCGCGAAATCGCGGCCGTCGGCTGTTTCGCCGCGCAGCGCCACGAACAGCTCGTCCGGCCGCAGCCGCCGCGAGTCCAAGCCCGCCGCGGCGAAGCTCGCGCCCGACGGCGGGGCCGCCGCCGGCCGGAGCCCCGCCGGACCGCCGACCAGCAGGTCCTGCAACAGGCCCGCCACCCGCAGATCCGCCGCCGCGACGGCCAGGGGAATGCCCGCCGGCGCGCTCATGCCGAACCCTCCCGCAGCCAGTCCCTGATCACCTGGCGGTCGTCGAAATCCAGGCGCCGACCGCCGATGAGCTGGTAGTCCTCGTGGCCCTTGCCGGCGACCACCACGATGTCGCCCGGCCGTGCCGCCGCCAGCGCCTCGCGGATCGCGCTGCGGCGGTCGACCACGACGCGGCTCAGGCGCGCGCGCGGTTCGGGCTGCGCCGCGAAGCCTTCGGCGATCTGCGCGCAGATCGACGCCGGTTCCTCGCTGCGCGGGTTGTCCGAGGTGATCCAGGCCAGGTCGGCGTCCCGGGCCACGACCGCGCCCATCAGCGGGCGCTTCCCCTTGTCGCGGTCGCCGCCGCAGCCGAACACGGCCAGCAGGCGGCCCGCGGTCAATTCGCGGCAGGCGCCCAGCACCGCAGCCAGCGCGTCGTGGGTGTGCGCGTAGTCGACCACGGCGATGGCGCCGTTCGGCAGCGGCAGGCGCTCCAGGCGCCCCGGCACCTGCGGCACGGCCGCCAGCGCCGCGCAGCAGGCCTCTGGCTCGTGACCGAGAGCCAGCCCCGCGGCCAGGGCCGCGGTGAGGTTCTCGACGTTGAAGCGCCCGACCAGCGGACTCTCCAGCCTCAGCGGCCTGCCCTGCCAGTCCAGTTCCAGCCGCGTGCCGTCCATGCGCAGGGAGGCGGCGGTCACGCGCAGGTCCGCGCCGTGCGCCGGCAGGCGCGGGTCGGCGGCGAAGCCGACGGCGCGGCATCCGGAAACGTCGACCGTGCGCAGGCGCTCGTCCTGGCGGTTGACGACCACGGCGCCGGCCGCCTTGCCGCCCCGGGCCGGGCGCAGCAGCTCCCTGATGCGCGCCTTGGCCTCCAGGTAGCGGTCCAGGTCCCCGTGGTAATCGAGGTGGTCGCGGCCCAGGTTCGTCAGCACCGCGACATCCAGTTCCAGGCCGGCGGTCCGGCGCTGGTCCAGCGCGTGCGAGGAGATCTCCATGGCGACGGCGCGGCAGCCGTTGGCCACCATGCGGGCGAGCAGTTCGAAGAAGACGGGACCGCCCGGCGTGGTCAACGGCGCGGGCCGGCGCTCGCGACCGTCGTCGTATTCGATGGTGCCGACCAGGCCGCAGCGGCCGTCGAGTCCGTTCAGCAGCGCGCGCAGCAGGAAGGCGGTGGTGGTCTTGCCGTTGGTGCCGGTCACCGCGGCGGTGCGCAGCGACAGGTCGGGCTCGCCGGCCAGTCGCCGCGCCAGGAGCGCCGGCAGCGGCCGCGTGTCGGCGGCCACCAGCACCCGGCCGGCCGGGGCGTCCGGCACCGCGGCCGCGTCCTGGACGATGACCGCGGGGCAGCCGGCCGCCAGCGCGGCCGCCGCGTAGGCGTGGCCGTCGCCGGCGGCGCCGCGCACGGCCACGAACAGGACACCCGGCCCCGCCTCGCGCGAGTCGGCTGTGACGCGAGAGACCGGCGCCCCGCCCGCCGCCGCCTCGAGGCCCGGCAGGTCGCGGCAGAGCGCCGCCAGCGTCAGTTCCACGTCGTCTCCAGCGTCACGCGGATGGGCCCCTCGGGCCGCGGGCTGCCCGGCGGCACGTCCTGCGCGCTGGCGTAGCCGACGCCGTCGAGGATCACCCGCAGGCCCCGACGCGCCGCCTCGCAGCGGATCTGGCGGTTGCTCATGCCGGTGAAGTCGGGACAGACGTCCGCGGCGCCGGTCGCCGCCGCGGGCCTGCCCGGCGCGATGGTCAGGTTCACGACCGTGCCCGCCTCGCAACGGGCGCCGGCCGCCGGGACCTGGCCGACGACGGTGCCGCCGCGCTCGTCGCCCGCCGCGCGCAGACCGGCCGTGCCCAGCCGCCCCGCGGCATGGGCGGCGGTCAGGTAGAGGGGGTCGGGAACCTCGACCAGTCGCTGCGGATCGGCCTGGAGCATCGGGCCGGTGCGCTCGCCGGGCACGTCGCTCAGCAGGTCCGTGCAGCGCCGGATGTCCTCCAGCACGGCGCGGTACAGCGGCACCGCGCTCTGCGAGGCGTAATGGTGCGCGCGGTCCGGCTCGTCGACGACGGTCAGGATCACCAGGCGCGGATCGTCGATGGGCACGATGGCTCCGAAGCTGGCGATGTTCGCCCCTTGCGTGTAGCCGCGCTGCCCCTCGCGGGACTTCTGGGCGGTGCCGGTCTTGCCGCCGCTCTCGATCCAGTCCAGCCGGGTGGCCTTGCCGGTGCCGTCCTCGACCACCTTCTTCATCGCCTCGCGAAGCACTGCGGCCAGGGACGGGTCCATCACCCGGC
>VGXH01000395.1 GCA_016873405.1 bacterium | reverse complement strand
GCTACTTGATCACCGCGATCTTGCGCTGGAGCAGTTCGCCGCCTGTGCGGACGGTGCACAGGTAGCCGCCGTTGCCGACCAGCTCGCCGCGTCCGTTGCGGCCGTCCCAGGGGACCTGGTAGGTCTGGCCGCTCTCGGTGCGCAGCTCGTGGGCCCAGACCAGGCCCCCGAAGTGGTCGTGGATGCGCAGAGTGGCCGTCCCCTCGGCGCGGGCCGTGAAGAGGATCACCGTCGACTCCCGCCCGGCCTGGAAGGGATTGGGCCGGTTGCTGAGCGGCCGCGTGGGGGCCAGGGCCTCGCCGAAGATCAGCGTCGCGTGCTGCACCGCCTCGCGATTGCCGTGAACATCCACGGCGTAGAAGCTGAAGCGGTGCTCGCCGTACTCGGCCAGGCCGAGGTCGGCGAAGCGCAGGGGGCCGCCGTAGACGCGCTCGGGCCGCGCCTCGCCCGCGAGGTCGACCTCCCAGTAGATCGCCTGCACGCCCAGCTCGCTGGTGCTGGTCAGGCGCAGCACGCTCTCGGGCTGCAGCAAGAGGCCCTGGGCGAGCGCGGCGCTGCTGCCGTCGATGCTGAGGGTGGTCACCGGCGGGCCGATCACCGCGATCGCCACCGTGCGCGTCGGCAGGTCGCGCACCGCCACCTGGACGAGCAGATCCTCCCGGCCGCCTTCGGGCACCAGCACGGTGTTCGTCGCCGTGCCGAGGCTGCCCGTGAGCACGCTGTCGGCGGCGAGCTGGCCGTCGCCGGCGAGCAGGGTGAAGGCCACCGGCTCGGCGAGCACGCGATTGCCGAAGAGGTCGCTGACAGCGGCCGTCAGGGTCGCGGCCTGGCCACCCTCCAGGACGAGCGGCGCCGCGCTGAGGCTGAGGGAAGCCGGCGGGCCGGCCTGCACCTGGATCGGACTCGAGAACACCACGAGCCCGGTGCTGTCGGTGATCCGGAGATAGATCGCCTCGGCCACCGAGTAGGACTCGGTGAGCACCGCCAGACCCTGCGCCGTGCTGCCCGCCGTCAGGGCCAGGTTGCCCGCGCCGGGCTGCCCGGTGTTGTGATTGAAGGCGACGATCGCGAAGCTGCGGTCGTCGCTGGTCACGCGCTGGCCGGTGGCGCTGTCGATCATCTCGATCTCGAGCGGGAAGCTGGCCGGGGGCCCCACCGTGGCGGTGGTCGGCGTCGTCACGCGATAACTCACGGCCTCGGGCACCATGTGGATGATGCCGCTCGTGCTGCGGCGGCCGCGGCCGTCGGAGACCTCGATGACGATGTCCTCGACGATCGGGTAGGTCTGGCCGCCGATCGCCAGCTCCCCTGCCGCGAGCACGCCGCTGCTGATGCCCAGCGTCCCCAACGCGGGCCCGTGGTTGGGCGCCAGCGCCGTCAGCGTGACCTCCTCGTTGGCCACCGTGATCAGGCTGCCGTCGTTGCGCACCAGGCGCACCGTCATCGGCCAGCTGGCAGGCGGCCCGGCCTGGGCCTGGGCCGGCACGCTGATCTCGTAGTGGGCTTCGCCGACCGGGACGTCCACCGCGTGCGCGAGCACGGTGGGCGCGTCGAGGTCCTCCGCGTAGAGCGTGATGTTGCCCTGGTTGTGCAGGACGAGTTCGTAGTCGCCGATGCCGCCGATGAGCGGCGCCCCGTTGTTGGCGGGGTTGCCGGGCTGGAGGCTGCCGTCGGAGCTGCTCAGGTTGATCGCGCCTGCGTTCATCGTGTCGTGCAGGTTCCAGAACTGGTCGGTGGCGCGCACCTGCACCATGAAGGGCACTTCCGCCTGCTGGAGGATGGGCGCACCGGTCTTGCCGGTGGCGGAGCTGACGCCGGGCTGCGGCGTTTCGCCGGGCGCGATGAGCTGGAGGCGCTTGTAGCCGTCGGGCCGCATGACGACGGTGTTGGAGATCCCCACCACGCCGCGGGCGTCGGAGACGCGCAGGTAGATGTGGCCGGCGCCCGTGTAGGTCTCGCGGAAGCTGGCGACGCCGCTGGCGAGCACGCCGGCGCCGACGCTCCAGCTGCCCACGCCGAGCTGGCCGGTCTGTCCGGAGTAGACGTCCACGCTGAAGGTGCTGTCCTGGCTGGCGACCACCAGACCCGTGCCGAGGTCGAGGAGGCGCACGGTGACCGGGAAGTCGCTGGGGCCGCCGACCGTGGCGGTATCCGGCACCAGCACCTCGAAGCCGAGGCCGCCGGGCTGCATCGTCAGGATGGGCGAGTAGCCGACGCGGCCGAAGTCGTCCATCACGCGCAGCAGGATCGTTTCGACGCGGTCGTACTGCTGGCCGTTGATCACGCGCAGGCCGGCGGCGAGGGTCCCGCTGGTGATGGCGAGATTGCCGGCGGCGACCGTGAAGTTCGGCGGATAGAGGGCCGCGATCTGGAAGCTCTGATTCGCGTCGGGTGCCGGCTGGCCGGTGACCGGGTCGATCATCTCCACGATCATCTGGAATCCCGGGTAGCCGGTGTGCGGCGAGGTGTCCGGCAGGGTGAGGCGGAACTCGTAGCCGGGGTTGACCGGGATCGCCACCGTCTGGCCGGGCGGGGCGGGATCGGCCGCGTCCCAGACGCGCAGGTCCACCTGACCCTCGCTCTCGAGATAGATCTGGAAGGTGCGCCGGCCGTTGACGAAAGGAGCGCCGATGTCGACCGGGTTGCCCGCGCCAACCGAGTTGTCGGTGGCGCTGAAGGTGATGGCGCCGTCGTTCTCGTCGGCGGCGAGGTTCCAGAACTGGTCCACGGCGCGCACGGTGACGGGGAAGGGATTGCGGCTGCGCTGCGTGTCGGGCGCGCCCGTCTTGCCGGTGGCGAGGTAGGCCTCGATGCCCGGGCGCACCTCCTCGCCGGGGGCGAGGATCTGCAGGCGCTTGTAACCGTCGGCGACCACCC
>VGXH01000394.1 GCA_016873405.1 bacterium | reverse complement strand
CGCGGTCAGGGACGCCGACGTCCTGAACGTGCTGCGCATCCAGCTCGAGCGTCACGCCAGCCGCTCGTTCCCGAGCAACCGCGAGTACCACCGCATGTACGGGATCAGCGCCGAGGTGGTGCAGAAGCTGAAGCCCGAGGCGTTCATCATGCACCCGGGTCCGATGAACCGCGACGTGGAGATCGCCAGCGAGGTGGCCGACGGCCCGCGCCAGGTGATCCTCGACCAGGTGGCCAACGGCGTCGCCGTCCGCATGGCCCTGATCTACCTGCTGTCCGGCGGCGACCCCGGGGCCCTGGCCCCGGCCGCGGCCTAGACGACGGCGCGCGGCCCCGGGCGGGCGGCGCGCAGCGAGGTCCGACATGGAGTGGAGCTGGGAGCGGATCCCCGCCGAGTTCGTGGTGACCAACGTGCGCCTGTGCCGCGAGGGCGTCATCGGGCGGCGGCGCGGCTTCCTGCACGTGCGCAAGGGGCGACTCGAGGCGATCGGCGTGGGCTCGCCGGCGCCCGAGGGCGTCCCGGTCCTCGACGGCGGCGGTCTGGTCTGCGCGCCGGGCCTGGTCGACCTCGCGGTGCACTTCCGCGAGCCGGGCTTCGAGGAGAAGGAGACCGTCGCCACCGGCAGCCGCGCGGCGGCCGGCGGCGGCTTCACGGCGGTCGTGACCATGCCCGACACCGACCCGGCGATCGACAACTCGGGCATGGTGCGCTACCTCATCGACCGCGGCCGCGACGCGGGCCTCTGCCGTCTCTTCCCGACCGGCGCCGTCAGTCCCGGGCGCCGCGGCGAGGCGATGACGGAGTTCGGGGACATGGTCGCCGCCGGCGCCGTGGGCTTCACCGACGGCTCGGAGCCGGTGGCCAACGGCAACCTCCTGGGCAACGCGCTGAGATACGCGGGCATGCTGGGCGTGCCCATCATCACGCACCCGGAGGACCGCACGATCTCCGGGCGCGGGGTCATGCACGGCGGCCACTGGGCCACGCGGCTCGGGCTGGCCGGGATGCCGCGCGCGGCCGAGGACGCGGCGCTGTTCCGCGACCTCGAGCTGGCGCGCGCGGCGAAGGGCCACCTGCATGTGGCGCACGTCTCGACGAAGGGCGCGGTGGAGCTGATCCGCCGCGCCAAGGGCGAAGGCATCCGGGTGACGGCGGCGGCGACGCCGCACCACTTCAGCCTGGACCACGCGCGCTGCCGCGACTACTCGCCGCTGGCCAAGACCAACCCGCCGCTGCGCGAGGCCGACGACCTGAGCGCCATCGCCGAGGGTCTGGCCGACGGCACGATCGACGCCATCGCGACCCATCACGAGCCGCACACCGCGACCGAGAAGGAATACCAGTTCGATCAGGCGCCGTTCGGCGTCATCGGGCTGGAGACGGCCCTGGCCGTGGGCATCACTTATCTGGTGAGCCCCGGCCTGCTGGATCTGGGGCAACTGCTGGCCTGCCTGAGCGAGCGCCCGGCACGCGCGCTGAACCTGCCGGTCGGGCGGCTCGAGGAGGGCGCGGAGGCCGATTTCGTGCTGATCGATCCGGAGCGCCGCTGGACGGTGCAGGCCGGGGCCTTCCAGTCGCGCAGCGCCAATTCCCCCTGGCTGGGCGAGACGCTCACCGGGCAGGTGGCCGCGACCTTCCTGCGCGGGCGGCTGACGTGGCGCGGACCGGCGGCGCCGGGCGGGCTGTGAGCAGCGGCGCTGGTCCGCTGGATCGCGATTTGCTTTATTGGACCTCGGACGTGCCGGCGCCGAACGGACGTCGGCGGCGGCGGTTCCGGCGGGTCGGCGGCGGGACGCGGCGGCGGGCGGGGGCGCTTGCCCGGTGATTCAGCGGCAGGGGTTTACGTGATGGATCGTCGCTATTCGGCCCCCGGGTGGGCCGCGTTCCGCGCGCGCGGCGCCGCGGCCGAGTGTCCTCCTGCGGCGCCCGGATGTGGCCTGCGGGGGACGGTCGGCGCCCCGCGCCCGGTGTCGGCGTGGGCCCTGCTGCTTGTCGCGGCGCTCGTGCCGGCGCTGCTGGCGTCGGCCGGCTGCGCGAAGTACAACACCTACTTCAACGCCAAGAAGTCGTTCGACAACGCCGAGCGCGTGCGCGAGGACGCGATCCGCCGCAATCAGGACCCGCCCAAGCCCGCCGGCACGCAGAAGACCGACTACGAGACGGCGATCGCCAAGGCGCAGAAGCTGCTGGATGAGTATCCGGGGCATTCGCTCTCGGACGACGCCCTCTTCCTGCGCGCGAAGGCCTACTACCGGCTCGAGTCGTACCGCATGTCGATCCGCCAGCTCGATCTCCTGTTCCAGAACTTCCCGGCCACCGAGTACCTGGAGGAGGCGCTCTACATCCAGGCGCTCAACCACCTGCTGATCGGCGCGCTCGAGCGCAGCCGCGACTACCTCGGGCAGTTGGAGCGCGGTTTTCCCGACTCCCGTTTCCGGTCCGAGGTCAGCCGGGTGTCCGGCGACAACTCCCTCGCTCTGGAGGACTGGGAGGCCGCGCGGGAGGCCTATTCGCAGTACCTGGCGCTCGGCGACAAGGCCGGCGAGCGCGATCGGGTGGCGCTCAAGCTGGCGGAGTGTCTCTGGGAACTCGACTGTCACGCGGAAGCCGACACCGTGCTGGCGGACATGCTCCGGCACGTGGCGCCAGGCGAACTCGCGTTCCGCGGCGAGTTGCTGCGAGGGCGTGTGCTGGTGCGCGCCGGCGCCCTGGAAACCGCCGCCGAATTGCTCGATGGCCTGGACCAGGCGGCGGCCTTCCACCGGGCGGAGGGCGAACTGGCGCTCGCGC
Source organism: bacterium (assembly GCA_016873405.1). The sequence continues at coordinate 88 of VGXH01000394.1, read as the reverse complement.
GCGCCGAATTGCTCGTCGCGCGCGGCGAGGCGGATCAGGCGGCGGCGCTGCTCCAGTCGATGCCCAACGAGTGGCTGACCCCGGTTTA
>VGXH01000393.1 GCA_016873405.1 bacterium | reverse complement strand
GTTGGACGGCCTGGACCGGTTCGCGGCCGATCACGCCGCCGCCCACGCGGGGCAGGCGGCGCACGCGCTGTGGCTGGTCGGCTTCTGTCTGCTCGTCCGGCGCGGGGTGCTCGAAAGGCTGGGCGGCCTGGACGAGATCTTCGGCCGGGGCAACTACGAGGACACCGACTACTGCCTGCGCGCGTTCCTGGCCGGCTACCGCACGGTGCTGGCGAAGGACTGCTTCATCCACCACGTGGGCAGCGCCAGCTTCGACGCCGGCGGGGTGGACTACCGGCGGCAGATGGACGGGAATTTCGAGATCTTCCGGCGCAAATGGCGGCTGGACGCCGACGCGCGCGGCACCGGGCAGTTCAACCTGGCCGGCATCATCAGGAGCGGGATGGTGGCGCCGCTGCAGTTCCGGCCGCTGCCGCCGTCGCCGCACTGCCGGCTGCTGCCGCTGCCGGCGTGGGAGACGGCCGCTTGGCTGAACCGCGGCGAGGCCGCGTTCACGGCGGGCGAACTGGAGGAAGCCGAACTGTGGTTCCGCGCCGTGCTGGGCCTGGCGCCGGACTCGGCGCGCGCGGCCAACGACCTGGCGGTGACGCTGTGGCGACGCGATCCGCGGGGTGGCGGACGCGAGGAGGCGGCGCGGCTGCTGGAGGGCGTGCTGGCGCGCGACCCCGCGGACGAGGACGCGCGCTGGAACCTGGCGGAGATCGCGGCGGGCCAGCCGGCCTGACGGCCGGCGACCACGGATCAGACGAGGGCCGCCTCGAAGTTGCGCACGAACTCGCGCCGGCACTTCTGCAGCGTGCCCTTCCTGACGACGCCCATCTCGGTGAGCACCTCGCCCAGCCCGGGGCGCAGGCGACGTTGCTCTTCGAGCAGCCCCTCCATCGCCGAGCGTTCGAGATAGCCCATGAAGATCGCCTGCTCGCCGAAGCGAAGGCCGGTCTCCGGCTGCTCGGCCAGGATCGCGAAGACCTGCTTCATGTTGAGCAGGCCCCGCTTGAGGGCCAGCCGGCCGATGGGCGGCGTGCGGCGTCGCTGGGTGTCCCAGGGCCTGAGGGCGTCCTCGGCCGCGATGACGTCGTTGTCCACCAGGTACTGGGCGAAGGCCTCGCTGAATCGCAGGTCATCCATCTGGCCGTGCTCCCGGATTGCCGGCCGCGCGCGCGCGGCGGTCGCCGAACTGCCGTTGACACGCGGGTTATCGGCAGGCATCGGGCGGGCTTGACCCCCGCTTGTCGGCCCCGACCGGTTGCGCTATCTTCGCCGCCGCGACCCCGAATCCCGTTTCAGGAGCGGCCATGGCGCACGACATGATCTCGAAACTGCTGTCCGGCGAGGTGCCGGTCGGCCGGACCGTCACCATCAAGGGCTGGGTCCGCACCCGGCGGGACTCCAAGGCGGGCCTGAGCTTCCTCAACGTGCACGACGGCACCTGCTTCGCCCCCCTGCAGGTGGTGGTCCCGGGCGACCTGCCCAACTACGCCGACGAGGTGCTGCGGCTGGGCGCCGGCTGCGCGGTGGCCGTCACCGGCGAACTGGCTGCCTCGCAGGGCCAGGGCCAGACGGTGGAACTGAAGGCCGCCGCGGTCGAGGTGATCGGCTGGGTCGACGACCCGGAGACCTACCCGATGCAGCCCAAGCGCCACTCGATGGAGTACCTGCGCGAGGTGGCGCACCTCCGTTCGCGCACCAACGTCATCGGGGCGGCCACGCGCGCGCGCAACTGCCTGGCCCAGGCCGTGCACCGCTTCTACCACGAGCGCGGCTTCTTCTGGATCCACACGCCGATCATCACCGCCAGCGACTGCGAGGGCGCCGGCGAGATGTTCCGCGTCTCGACCCTGGACCTGGCGAACCTGCCGCGCACGCCCGAAGGAAAGGTCGACTACGCCCAGGACTTCTTCGGGCGCGAGGCCTTCCTGACCGTGTCGGGCCAGCTCAACGTCGAGACCTACTGCTGCGCGCTGAGCCGCGTCTACACGTTCGGGCCCACGTTCCGCGCCGAGAACAGCAACACCAGCCGGCACCTGTCGGAGTTCTGGATGATCGAGCCGGAGATCGCGTTCGCCGACCTGAAGGACGACGCCGACCTGGCGGAGGACTTCCTGCGCTACATCTTCCAGGCCGTGCTCAGCGAGCGCGCCGACGACATGGCCTTCTTCGCCGAGCACGTCGACAAGCAGGCCGTCAGCCGCCTGGAGTCCTTCGTGCGGAGCAGCTTCGAGCGCATGACCTACACCGAGGCCGTCGCCGCGCTGGAGAAGGCGCCGCGCAAGTTCGAGTACCCCGTCAAGTGGGGCATGGACCTGCAATCCGAGCACGAGCGCTACCTGTGCGAGGAGCTGTGCAAACGGCCGGTCGTGGTGATGAGCTATCCGAAGGACATCAAGGCCTTCTACATGCGCCTGAACGACGACGGTCGCACCGTCGCCGCGATGGACGTGCTGGCGCCGGGCATCGGCGAGATCATCGGCGGCTCGCAGCGCGAGGAGCGCCTGGACGTGCTGGACGCCCGCCTCGACGAGATGAAGCTGCCCAAGGAAGGCTACTGGTGGTACCGCGACCTGCGGCGCTACGGCACGGTGCCCCATGCCGGGTTCGGCCTGGGCTTCGAGCGGGCGGTCAACTACGTGACGGGGATCGCCAACATCCGCGACGTCATCCCCTTCCCGCGGGCGCCGAAGTCGGCCGAGTTCTGAACGCCGGCGGTGCGGGTCGCGCTCAACCGCGACGCGATCATGCCGATATCCCCCGGAAGGGGGAAACCGGATGACACTGGGCGATCGCCGCGCGCACGTGCTGCAGATGATCGACGAGTTGCCGCCGCTGAACGAGGTGGCGCGGCACCTGCTGTCGCTCATCGGGGGCGAGCGCACATCGGCCGGCGACCCC
>VGXH01000392.1 GCA_016873405.1 bacterium | reverse complement strand
GGGGGCGCAGGCGCGGCCCCGGTCCGCGTCATGGCCGACGGCGCGTCCGTCGGCGCCGGCCCGGTCGGCGGCGCGAGCAGAAGGAACGACAGGCTCGCGCGCTCCTTGCCTAGCCCGGCGCGCCGGCCGAGTTCGTCCAACCAGGCCGGCGCAGCGGTCGTCGCAAACGCGAAATGGCACCAGGGATGGTGCGCGTGTCCGGGCTGGGGACACCGCGACTGGTGCGGGCACGGCGCCGCCACGCGCCAGCCCGAGGCGAGCGCGCGCGCTCGCAGCGCGACCAGGGCGCGCGCGGCCGGGCGCGTCCCCGGCTCGATCACGAGCACCTGACCACCGGGCGCCAGCGCGGCGAGCCAGCGCTCCAGCAGCGGGTCGTGGGGATCGGCATCCGGCTCCCGATCGCCGCCGGCCGGCGCGCGGATCTCGTTGAGCACGTTGGCGAGCACCAGCAGGTCGGCCGCCGGCAGGTCGCGCGCGCCGGCCGGACGCGCCAGCGCCGTCGCCTCCCAGGCGCCACCCGCGGCGAGGCGGTCCCAGAGCTGTCGGCCGGCCTCGAGCGCGGCGCCGGCGCGGTCCACCGCCAGGTAACGCAACGGCACTCCGCGCAGGTCCGGCCGCGCCAGCCACAGCGCCAGCGCGAACGTGAACGGACCGGCCCCGAGATCCACGACCTGCGCGCCGGCGGCCGGCCGCAGGTCGAGCCCGGCCAACAGTCGGCCCTGGCGATAGAGGTTCCAGGGCAGGAAGTAGTGCAGATATGCCGAGAGCAGGGCCGGGCGGCTGAGGTAGTCGCGGGGCAGGTCGTCGCGCGCCGAAGTCAGCCATTCGCTGAGTTGGGCGACCTGGGCCGGCAGCTGTGCGCGGTGCTTGGCGCGCAGCGGCCGGAGATCCGCCAGCGCCCGCGGCAGCGCGTCCAGCCCCTGCGTCAGCGAGGCGGGCGCCGGCGGCAGCAGGCGGTCCTGCATCAGGCGCCCCGGTGGCGGTGGTCGACCAGGTGGCCGCGCACGTACTCGGCCACCGCCTCCTCCAGGCGCGTCAGCGGCGCCTCGCAGCCGGCGGCGCGCAGCTTCGTCATGCGCGCCTCGGTGTGGTACTGGTAGCGGCCCTTGAGATCGGCGGGCATCGGCACGTAGTCGATGACCGGCTCCAGCCCCAGCGCCGCGAAGATGGCGCCGATCAGGCGGTTCCAGGTCGCCGCCTCCCCGGTGCCCACGTTGAAGACGCCGTTCGCCGCCGGGTGCCCGCCGCACCACAGCGTCATGGCCACCGCGTCGTCGACCCAGATGAAGTCGCGCTGCTGGCCGCCGTCGGGGTACTCGGGCCGGTCCGAGGCGAACAGCCGCACGCGCCCGGTGTCGCGCACCTGCTCGTAGCCCTTGCAGACCATCGAGCGCATGTCGCCCTTGTGCCACTCGTTAGGCCCGTAGACGTTGAAGTACTTCAGGGAGGCGATCTCGCCCAGCGCGCCCTCGTCCAGGGCCCACAGGTCGAACTCGTGCTTGGAGCGGCCGTAGAGGTTCAGCGGGCGCAGGTCGCGCAGGCGCGCGTGGTCGTCGTCGTAGCCCTGCGCGCCGTCGCCGTAGGTCGCCGCGCTGCTCGCGCAGACGAAACGCACGCCGGCGTCCAGGCACAGGCGGCACAGGTCGCGCGTGTAGCCGAGGTTGTTCTCGGCCAGGAACTCCCAGTTCGTCTCGGTGGTGCTGCTGCAGGCGCCCAGGTGGTACACCGCCTCCAGCGAGCGCGCGTTCGCCGGCACGCGCAGCCAGTCGCGGAAGGCGTCCTTGGCCAGGTAGCCGGCCAGGCGCAACGGCGCCAGGTTGGGCGAGACGTCGCCGGCCGGCTGCAGATCCACCGCCAGGATGTCGTCGCGGCCGCGGCGGTTCAGGCCCCAGACCAGATTGCTGCCGATGAAGCCGGCGGCGCCGGTGACCGCGATCATGGCCCCTCCCCGCTGGCCCGGACCATTCACGAAGGCCCGGGCTAAAAGAAGCGCTTGGCGACGCCCAGGATGCCCTGCTTCCAGGGCACGCGGTGCGAAACGCCGGAGGCGCCCGTGAATTCGTCGAGGTGCGCCAGGTACCACTCGAAGTTGCGGACGAGCGCCTGCCGGTTGGAGAACTGGGGCGCGTAGCCCAGCACCCGCTGCGCCTTCTCGATCGAGACGAAGGAGTCCTTGCTCGCCGTCTCGTAGACCCACTTGTAGAGCGGCGAGATCCCCAGCTTCTCCAGCGCGCGCAGCGTCCAGATCAGCGGCGCCGCCGGCAGGCCGACGACCTTCTTCCCATGGCCGGCGCGGTCCAGCACCGCCTGCCAGTCCTGCTTCATGGTCGTGAACTCGCCGGCGCCGACGTTGAAGACGTCGTTGACGACCGCGTCCTCCAGCGTGCTGCACAGCCAGATGGCCTGGCAGAGGTCGGCGATGTCCAGGAGCTGGTAGCGGTTGTTGCCGCTGCCGATCATCGGGAAGCCGCGGCCGTCCTTCGCCCAGTCGTAGAGCAGCGCGAAGACGCCCAGCCGCTCCGGGCCGATGAAGCTCTTGGGCCGGATCACCGGGATGACCAGCCCGCGCGCGCGGAACTCGGCGCAGACGTTCTCCGCCTCCACCTTCGCGACGCCGTAGGGGCCGACGCCGTCGAGGCGGTCGGTCTCCAGCAGCGGATGGTGGTCCGGGATGCCGTAGACCGCGGTCGAGGAGATGTGGACGAAGCGGCCGACCCGGGCGCGCTCGGCCGCCTCGAGCAGGCGTCGCGTGCCGTCGATGCCGGTCGTCAGGATGTCCTTCTCCGCGTAGAGCGGCAGCGCCATCGCGCAGTGGATCACCAGGTCGACGCCCTGCATGGCGCGCTCGACGGTGGCCGCGTCGCGGATGTCGCCGTCGATCACCTCGAAAA
>VGXH01000391.1 GCA_016873405.1 bacterium | reverse complement strand
CCAACGCCCTTCTGGACCCAGTCGTTCAGGCGCACGCCGCGCTCGACCACGATCAGGGCCCCGAGCCCCCGCTTGGACAGGCGGGTGACGGCCTTGAGCAGTTCCTGCTCGGCGGGGATCTCCCGCCGGCGGTTGAAGAGGATCCCGTGCCCCAGGCCGAGCGTGGTCAGCGCCGCGCGCAATTCCGGCTGGAAGATGATGATGAAGGCCACCACCCACACCGTCTGCAGCGTGTCGATGATGCGCCCCACCACCGTCATCCCCAGCGTCTGGGCCACGAACGACAGCACCAGCAGAAGGCCGAGTCCGACGAACATCTGGATCACCCGCGTGTCCTTGATGAACACGATCAGGCGGTAAAGGAGGTAGGCCACGATGAGGATATCGAGGACGTCGATCACGAGACTGCCGGAGACCTTCTCCCACATGGCCCCAACCTAGCATCGGCCCGCGGGCCGCTCAACGGGGAAAGTGGCGCGACGCCGCTCACGCGCCGGCGATCGCCGCCAGCACGTCCAGGAACTGGCGCGAGGCGGCCACGTCGTGGACGCGCACGACCGCGGCGCCCGCCCGCCAGGCCGCCGCCAGCGCCGCGAGGCTGCCCGGCAGGCGCTCCTCCGGCTTCGGGCCGGGGTCGGTCGGGCCGGCGGCGGTCACGGCCGCGATGAAGCCCTTGCGCGAGGCGCCCAGAAGCAGCGGCCGCCCGGCGGCCGTGGCCGCGGCGTCGCGCAGCAGGGCCAGGTTGTGGGCCGGGGTCTTGCCGAACCCGATCCCGGGATCCACGGCGATGCGCGCGGCGGGGATGCCCGCGGCCTCGGCGGCGGCCGCCCGGTCGGCCAGCCAGGCGGCGACCTCGCCCACGACATCCGCATAGGAGGGGTCGCGCTGCATCGTGGCCGGCGTGCCGCGCATGTGCATCAGCACCACGCCGGCGCCTGCCCGCGCCACACAGGGCAGCAGGTCGGGGTCGCCGGTGCCGGCGCTGATGTCGTTGACGGCGTCGGCGCCCTCGGCCAGCGCGGCCCGGGCGGTGCCCGCCCGCACCGTGTCGACCGTCAGCGGCAGGCTCGTCAGCGCCCGCAGGCGCCGAAGCACCGGGAGCAGGCGCGCCCGCTCCGTCTCGGCGTCCACCGGCGACGCGCCGGGACGCGACGACTCGGCGCCCAGGTCCAGGAGGTCGGCGCCCTCATCCGCGAGCCTCAGCGCCAGGTCGACGGCGGCGCCGGGGTCGGTCCGCCGGGAGCCGGCCCAGAAGCTGTCGGGCGTCAGGTTGACGATGCCCATCAGCAGGGGCCGCCCGGCCGGCTGCAGGCGCACGCGCCCGAGGTCCCAGTCCGGAGCGCGGAAGGGGACCGTCCGGTCCCCTTCCGCGTCCGACCGGTCACCGGGTCGGTTCACGAGTCGCCGCCGCGCGCGACCTCGTCGCCCGGGACACCGCGACTTCCGCCGTCGCCGTCCGCGACATCGCCCCCGCGATCGTCGCCGGTCGCCGTCACCGGCGCGCCTTCGTCCACCGAGTGGTCCACCGCCAGTTCGCGCTCGGGCAGCGCCTGTCCCCGCATCAGCAGCTTGAACTCCTCGGCGTCGATCGACTCGCGTTCGAGCAGCGCGTCCTTCAGCGTCTCGACCTTGTCCTTGTTGCCGCTGAGGATGTCGCGCGCGCGGGCGAACTCCTCGGCGTCGATCGACTCGCGTTCGAGCAGCGCGTCCTTCAGCGTCTCGACCTTGTCCTTGTTGCCGCTGAGGATGTCGCGCGCGCGGGCGAACTGCTCGTCGACGATGCGCTTGATCTCGCCGTCGATGTCCTGCAGCGTCTTCTCGCTGAACACGTGCGTGCGGCCGAAGTCGCGGCCCAGGAACACGTGCTCGGCGCCTTCCTCGAAGGCGATGGGCCCCAGCTTGCGGCTCATGCCCAGGCGCGTGACCATCGTGCGCGCGTAGTTCGTGACCGCCTTGATGTCGCCGTAGGCGCCCGAGCCGATCCCCCCCAGGAAGATGTCCTCGGCGACGCGGCCGCCCAGGGCCACGCAGATCTGGTCCAGGTACTTCTGCTCGCTGACGGTGTACTGGTCCTCTTCCGGCAGCATCGCCGTCAGGCCCAGCGCCTGCCCGCGCGGGATGATCGTCACCTTGTGGACCGGATCCGAGTGCGCGCAGAAATGGGCGACCACCGCGTGCCCGGCCTCGTGGTAGGCGACCTCGCGCTTGACCGCGTCGGTGAAGACCCGGCTGCGGCGCTCGGGACCCAGCATGACCTTCTCCTTGGCGTCCTCGAAGTCGTCCATCGTCACCGCGTCGTGGTTCTTGCGCGCCGCCAGCAGCGCCGCTTCGTTGACCAGGTTCTCCAGGTCGGCGCCCGCCATGCCCGGCGTTCCGGCGGCGACCTGAGACACCGACACGTCCGCCGCCACGCGGATCTTCTTCATGTGGACCTTGAGGATGGCTTCGCGGCCGACCAGGTCCGGCATGTCGACGACGATCTGGCGATCGAAGCGGCCCGGCCGCAGCAGCGCCGGGTCCAGCACATCGGGCCGGTTGGTGGCCGCCAGCAGGATGACGCCCTCGTTCGTCTCGAAGCCGTCCATCTCGACCAGCAGCTGGTTGAGCGTCTGCTCGCGCTCGTCGTGGCCGCCGCCCAGGCCGGCGCCGCGGTGCCGGCCCACGGCGTCGATCTCGTCGATGAAGATGATGCAGGGCGCGTTCTTCTTGCCCTGTTCAAACAAGTCGCGCACGCGGCTGGCGCCGACGCCGACGAACATCTCGACGAAGTCCGAGCCGCTCATGCTGAAGAAAGGCACGCCCGCTTCGCCGGCCACCGCGCGGCCGAGCAGCGTCTTGCCCGTGCCCGGCGAACCGACCAGCAGCGCGCCCTTCGGGATCCGCCCGCCCAGGCC
>VGXH01000390.1 GCA_016873405.1 bacterium | reverse complement strand
GTCGCGCGAGCGCGCCGCGAACGCGGCGCCGTCGCCCGCCCCCGGATCGCGCGCCAGGTCGTGCAGGCGCAGGATCTCCTCCAGGTGCGTCAGGTCGCCCTCGTCGGTGCCGCGCTCCAGATCGGCTTCCAGATGATTCAGCGATGTGACGGGCCGGCGGTGGTCGAACGTGCCGTCGCGATGCGGCACGACCAGGACCAGGCTTCCGCCCGGGCGCAGCACGCGGCGCCACTCCGCGAGCGCCGCCAGCGGGTTGGCCAGATGCTCGAGGCAGTGGGACGACAGGACGAAGTCGTAGGCGGCATCGTCGACGAACGGCAGCGAGCCGGCCTCGGCCACGAATTGCGTGCCGGGGTCGGCGCCTGGGCGGAACCGGAACGTCTCCCCTTCGCGGATGGCGCCTTCCCAGGCGGTGCGGTGGCTGAAGTTGACGTTGTCGAGGCGCCCGGCCACGGGGTACACCGGCAACGAGCCGCGCGGCCCGAACAGGGGACTGGGCCCGCCCAGCTCCAGGCCGGTCAGCCCGGCGAAGTCGGCGCGTCGGGCCGCGAACCCGCGCACGCGGTGCGGACGGACGCGGCGCCACGCCGCCACCAGCAGCGCGCCGGCGCCGCCGCTGCGCAGCAGCGTGCGGATGCCGTTCAGGTCCATGTCGTTCCTCCCGGACCGGCGTCCTTCCCGTCGCCGCGGGCCGCCTCGCGCAGCCAGCGGGCCAGGCGCGGGGCGGTCCGCTGCACGCAGTACTCCTGCTCCACCAGGGCCCGGCCCAGGGCGCCCAGGCTCGCGCGTCGCGCGGGATCGTCCAGCAGTTCGCGCAGGGCGCGCAGCCAGGCCGCGCCGTCGGCGGCCAGATATCCGTTCTGCCCGTCGCGCACCAGCTCGCGGTTGACGCCCACCGGCGAGGCCACCACCGGCAGGCCGCAGGCCATGTACTGCACCAGCTTGTAGCCGCACTTGCCGCGCTCCCACGGCGAGTCGGCCAGCGGCATGATGCCGGCCGCGCAGCCGCGCAGCAGGTCCACCTCTCCCGCCTCGGTCCACGGCGCGTGTTCCACCGCCACCCCGGGCAGGTCCACCGCGCCGCCGCCGATCACGCGCAGCACGAAGGAGCGCTGCCGGGCCAGTTCGGCCAGCGGCTCGCGCAGCAGCTCCAGGTAGCGGGCCGTCGAAGGCGAGCCGATCCAGACGATGCGCGCGCCGCCCGCCGGATCCGGGCGCGACGGCTCCGGCCGGGGGTAGCGGTCCAGGTCGATCACCGTCGGCAGGATCTCGACGCGGCCGGCGCCCGCCGCCCGCGCGCGCGCCGCCAGGTAGTCGTTGCCCGCGACCACCAGCGCCGAGCGCCGCATGAGGCCGTCGATGCGCCGGCCCAGCAGGCGCCGCACCGCCGCGCGCGGATGCTGGTCGTAGGCGTGGAAGACCGCGTCGTCGTAATCCAGCGCGCACGGCACGCCGCGCAGCAGCGCCGCCTCCGCGGCCACCGGCCACCAGGGCAGCGCCTTTTGCCCGATCCAGAGCAGCTGGTAGCGGCGCCGCAGCAGGAGCCGGCGGCAGCGCCGCAGGTAGGCGCCCAGCAGCGCGCCGGCGCCGTAGCCGCCGCGCTCGTAGCGGGCCGCCAGCTGGGCGTCGCTGAGCAGGGGGTCGGACTCGACGACCAGGCCCTCGGCCGCCAGGCGCGGCAGGTACTGCGAGAAGCGCAGGCGCGAGGAGGCGCCCAGGTCGCCGTACTTCGGCAGGCACAGCACGCGCGGCGCGGCGGCGGGCGCGGTCGTTGTCGGCGCCGGTACGGTCATGGGTCCACTCCCGCCGGCGCGCCGCGCCCCAACCACCCGAGCAGGAGCGCCCAGGCGCCCCAGGCTTCGCGCGCCTGGGGCCAGCTGAGCCGAACCGCCGCCCCGACGGTGCGGGCGACCGGCTCGCCGACCAGCGTCAGCGCCAGCACCGCCGCGGCGCCGACGGCGGACAGGTGCTTGCGCGCGTACTGCCACCGGCTGCGCTGGTGGTAGAAGAGCCGTCGCGCCTTGGCCTGCGCAGTGGTGCCGCCGCCGGCGTGGAAGGCCTGCGCGCCGGCGAAATACAGGCTGGGGCAGCCGGCGCGTCGGGCGCGCAGCGCGAAATCCACCTCCTCGAAGTAGACGAAGAAGCGTTCGTCGAAGCCTTCCAGCTGTTCGAACAGGGCGCGCCGCACCAGATAGAAGGCGCCGATGACCTGCTCCACCTCGCGCGTGTCGGCGTGATCCCACTGCGTCATGAAGCAGCGCAGCGACGGCACCAGCCGGTCCAGGCCCACGGCCTGGGCCAGGAGCCTGCCGAGAGTCGGCAGCCGCGAACAACTCCGCGCGACGCGGCCGGACTCGTCGACGAGCTGCACGCCGCAGATGCCGAATCGGGCGCCGTCCGCGCCGCCGAAACGCGCCAGGACCGCCGGCAGCGTCGCGGGGAAGAGACGCGCGTCCGGGTTCAAGAACAGCAGGTATTCGCCGCGCGCCGCCCGCGCCCCCAGGTTGCAGGCGCGCCCGAAGCCCAGGTTGCGGCCCGCGCGCACGACGCGCACCCCCGGCAGCCCGCCCAGACCGTCGGCCGAGCCGTCGCGGGAGCCGTTGTCCACGACGACGCACTCGTCCACCAGCCCGCCGTTGCCGGCCAGCACCGAGTCCACGCAGGCGCGCAGCTGCGGCCCGGCGTTCCAGTTGACGATCACCACCGTCACCGCGGCTTCGGGGTTCATGGCACGCCCCTTTCCGCCGCGGCCGCCGCCGGCGAGGGCGCACGCTCGTCGGCCGCGTCCCGCGCCAGCGCGTGGATCAGCAGGGCCGCGAACAGGAACTGCAGGTGGCCCGCGAGCATCGTGAACAGGAACTCGCCGATGAACTGTCCGAACAGGACCATGGAAG